>JAWSUW010000014.1:7150-32779 GCA_033549245.1 Bacillota bacterium
CATTATATCGCTTTATGATGTCCCGGCGGATGCTTGGCAATATGCGGCACTTTTGATTGTTGTCTCCTTAATGGCTTTGACTACATATAATTTTTTAATATTTTACAGGAAACATCAGAAGCTCACCGAGGCGTCCAGGCAGATCTTGTTTAGACCGAATGCACTGGAAGAACCGAAGTATGGGATAGAAAAAGACTACATGAGAATCATCCAAATTCAAGCGGAGGAGATTCAAAGAATTGTCACCGAATCGGATTTGACGAAAACCGATATGCTTGATTATTACAGTATGTGGGTCCATCAGATCAAAACCCCCATTTCCGCCATGCATCTCATGCTTCAGACAAACAAGACCACAGAAAGTGGTGCGCTCAGATTGGAACTTTTCAAAATCGAGCAATATGTGGAGATGGCACTGAACTATCTGAGACTTGGGAGTGATTCAACGGATTTTGTCATCAAACCCTACAAGATTTCTGAAATCATCAAAAACGCCATAAAGAAATACAAAGGCATTTTCATAGAAAAAAATATAACACTGAAGTTTGAGGAAATGGACTTTGTGACCATCACAGACGAAAAGTGGCTTTCTTTCGCAATAGAGCAGATTTTATCCAATGCACTTAAATATACAACGACTGGATCAATCACCATTTATATGGAAGGCGATACCCTTGCCATCGAGGATACCGGTTGTGGCATCATAAAAGAAGATTTACCTCGTGTTTTTGAAAAAGGCTTTACCGGGTACAATGGGCGGATGGATAAAAAGTCAACAGGAATTGGCCTTTATCTTTCAAAGCGGATCCTGAACAAATTGTCACATGAAATTGCCATCTCATCAGAACCTGGAGAAGGCACGGTTTTGAGAATTCGATTTGAACCTTACAATGATGTAAGGTTAGACCGGGAAATGTAAGCCGAAATTATGGCGAAGCATTTCCTTTTTCTTTAAACTGTTTTTAGAGGCAGAAAATGCCGTATTCAATCAGGAGGTAATACAGGTGGTAATTTTAGAAGTCAATAATTTAAAGAAAGTATATACGACTCGTTTTGGTGGCAATCAGGTCAAAGCACTCAGCAATGTGACCTTTTCAGTGGAAAAGGGCGAGTATGTAGCAATAATGGGTGAATCGGGATCAGGCAAGACAACACTGCTCAACATCCTGGCGGCACTGGATCAACCCACAAGTGGTGAAGTGCTGCTTGGTGGAAAAAACATGAAAAATATCAAGTCTTCTGAAATGTCAGCATTCAGAAGAGATCACCTGGGATTCGTTTTTCAGGATTTCAATCTTCTCGACAATTTCTCAATTGAGGACAACATATTCTTACCACTCGTCCTTGCAAAAAATGATTACAAGACCATATCGGCAAAATTATCGCCGATAGCCAAGAAGTTGGGGATTGAAGAGATTTTGCCAAAATTCCCATATGAAGTATCAGGAGGAGAGAAGCAAAGAGTTGCAGTGGCAAGAGCGCTCATCACTTCACCACTGCTTGTGTTGGCGGATGAGCCGACCGGTGCTCTGGACTCAAGGGCTACTGATCATTTGCTGGAACTGTTCACCAAAATCAATCGTGAAGGTCAAACAGTCCTCATGGTGACACATAGCACAAAAGCCGCAAGTCATGCAGGCAGAGTACTTTTCATTAAAGACGGGGAAGTCTTTCATCAGATCTACAGAGGTGACATGACAACTGAGTCGATGTATCAAAAAATATCGGACACGTTGACGCTCATCACTACAGGGGGGCTTCAAGATGCATAAGTGGTTCTATACAAAAATGGCGATTGGGAATATCGGCAAGAATAGGAAAATCATTTTGCCATATTTGATCATGAGCGTTGGAATCATCTCGATGTTCTATATCATGCACGCCATAGCAGTCAATGAGGGGCTGGCCTCTTTACCGGGAGCCATGTCCATCATTGCAATTCTGTTTTTCGGTACTGTGGTCATCGGAATCTTCTCATCGATCTTCATGTTCTATACCAATAGTTTTCTGATCAAACAGAGAAAGAAAGAAATTGGACTATATAATATTTTGGGACTTGAGAAAAAGCACATCGCCAAAATGTTGTCCATCGAGACATTGTTCATAGCTCTTACAGCGCTTGCATTAGGTCTTTTTGGAGGAATAGTGCTGAGCAAATTGATGTTTATGATTTTACTCAAACTGCTCGGATTTGACGTCACACTTAAATTCACGATATCTGGAATCAGTATTTTGGTCTCGGTCGTTCTCTTCGGTGGAATTTTTCTTTCGACGCTTTTATTCAATATCGGGCACATTCATCTTGCAAGACCGATTGAACTTTTAAAAGGTGGAAATCTGGGGGAGCGGGAGCCAAAGAGCAAATGGATCATGGCACTGATTGGTGCGATCTCACTTGGTGCGGGCTACTATATTGCACAAACCGTGGAATCACCACTTGAAGCGATTTTCATGTTTTTCATAGCGGTTGTGCTGGTCATGATCGGCACTTATCTGCTGTTCACAACAGGCAGCATTGTCATGCTAAAAATATTGAGACGCAACAAAGACTTCTATTATAAGACAAAGAATTTCACATCCGTTTCAGGCATGATATATCGTATGAAACAAAATGCGGTCGGACTTGCCAACATTTGCATACTGAGTACTGCGGTACTTGTCTCACTATCCACAACAGTTTCGCTTTATATGGGGATGGAAGATGTTCTCGAGTCGCGTTATCCACATGAAATTGGCATAATGATACCTGATGGCATCCCAGAAAACCAAGAAAAAGTGACCGCGATGGTCCATCGACTTGCAGATGAGAGAAATGTGGAACTTGAGCATTTCAACACAGTCAGAACAAAAGGCTTTCCCACTGTTGTCGAGGGTAATGAGTTTACTGTCGATCTTGAAAATGGATTCGACTACAAAATGAGCTTTGTTCAGCTTGTTCCTCTAGAAGATTTTAACCTACTTGAAAATTCAAGCACTAGCCTCCAAGAAAACGAAGTGTTGATTTATACCAATCTTGAGATGCTGGGACTTGAGAGTATAGTGGTGGGTGGTAACGAATTTCTTGTGAAAGAGGAGTTATCAGATTCGCTGCTTGAGCCCAAAACTGAGTCAGCTTTGGCCATGAATATTTATGTGGTCGTTGAGGACATTGAAACTTTGCATCATATTTATAACACTATTTACAGTGAAGAGGATCAGACTCTGGATTATATCAGCAGTATTGATGTAGCTGGAACGGAAGAAGCCGAACTCGCGTTCAACTATGGTGTATATGGTGGCATCGCGGAATTCGATTTTGCAGTCAGAGCGGATAGCAGAATGTTATCAAAGGATTCGTTCTTAAGCGCTTATGGTGGTTTTCTCTTCCTGGGTATATTTCTTGGAACCCTGTTCCTTATGGCGACTGTGTTGATTATCTACTATAAACAGATTTCAGAAGGCTATGACGACAAGGTGCGCTTCGATATCATGCAAAAAGTCGGCATGGATGAGTCAGAAGTCAAATCAACAATCAAACGCCAGATAGTAATGGTGTTCTTCATGCCCCTCATTGCTGCGATTGTGCACATCAGCTTTGCCTTCAATGTCATCGTCAAGATGCTTGCACTTTTCGGATTTTCGAATATTTCCCTTTTCATGATTTGCACAGCGGTCACTGTATTGATCTTCGCGATCATATATTTCATCGTTTATGCACTGACAGCGAGGGCTTATTACAAAATTGTTCAATAATCAAAAATTATTCGAATGTCCCTGACGGGGCATTCATTTTTATTTGACGTGACAAGACACGTGTATGTTCTGAATACTGAATACTGACTCATTAAAAAAAGTGATTACATTATAACATTAGGGTATAATCCAGACTAAGATGTGTATTTTTCCAAAGTTGAACATGGAGGCATGATATGGATTCAAAAATATTGATCGTAGACGATTCGATGACCGATCGAATGATTATCAACAATATCCTCAGTGACTATCAGACCCTAATGGCAAGTAATGGACTCGAAGCCATTGAACAGATTGAAAAAGACCCGGACATCGATTTGATCATCCTCGATCTGAACATGCCGAAAATGAACGGTTTCGAGCTCCTCAAATGGATGAAGAACGAGCCGAACCACAGCAAAATCGTAACCTTGATCCTGACGAATTATGATGAGATGGAAAATGAGATTCTCGGTCTGGAACTGGGTGCAGTGGACTATATAAGAAAACCACTTAATATCGAATCCTTGAAAAAAAGGATTGAAGTGCATTTGAATCTTAAAATAGCACAGAAAAACATTGAGCGTTACAACAGCATTCTCGAAGAGACTGTGGATGCACGGACACATGAACTCGTGGTGACCCGCGACGTGACCATCCATGCACTCATTGGACTTCTCGAAGTCAGAAACATTGAGTCCAGCAATCACACTGTCAGAACCCAGTGGATCATGAAGCGTCTATGTGAACACCTCAGCACCAAAGAGAAGTACAGCAAACTATTGACTGAAGATTATATCAACGAACTATTCAAGACAGCACCACTTCACGACATCGGTAAAGTGGGAATACCTGACAGTATATTACTAAAACCGGGTAGACTCACCATAGAAGAGTTTGAAATCATGAAAAATCATACCACCTATGGAGTGGAAGCGCTCAGCCATGAAATAGGAAGCACCGATATTGTCCCGAGTTTTGTGAAAACAGCTATTGAAATTGCTGGTACCCATCATGAAAGGTTTGATGGCAGCGGATATCCTAATGGACTATCCGGAACGGACATTCCGCTTCCAGGTAGATTGATGGCCATCATAGACGTTTATGATGCACTGATGAGCAAACGTGTCTATAAACCTGCTTATGAGTTTGAGGATACCGTTGATATGCTTATGAAAGAGCGGGGGAAACATTTCGATCCTGAGCTGTTGGACGCATTTTTAGAAGTAAAAGATCAGATTCATGATCTTTCGATGAGATACATGCAAGACAATGATGAGGGGTGATCCCATGCGTCGTAAACTTCCATGGATGATTATTTTAATTGTGTGCATAGTAATGATGCCTATCAGCATGGCTCAAGAGCCGAGAATCATCTTCACAGATGCGGAAATCGAGTTTATAAAAAATCATCCTGTGATAACGATTGGAGTCGATCCTGGATTTGTACCTTTTGAGTACATAGACGTCAATGGTGATTATGTGGGCATAACAGCGGAGTATTTGAATTTGATCAGTGAAAGAGTCGGGATAAAGATGCAGGTCGCAAAAGACTTGGGATGGTCTGAAGTTTATGATTTGGCAGTTGAAGGTGAAATTGATATGCTTCCTGCAGTTTCTAAGACGACAGAAAGGGAACAACATTTCCTGTTTACTGACCCGTATTATTTTTTTCAAAGGGTCATTGTTGTCAAAGATACTGAAAAATCCATCAATGGATTAAATGACCTTGAAGGATTGACAGTAGCGGTACAGCTGAATAGTTCCCACCACAGCGATCTCCTGGAACTGTCGAATATCAATCTCAGTCTGTATCAAACCACAGAAGGAGCGCTTGCTGCTGTGGCAAGAGGTGATGAAATCGCATATGTAGGAAATATGGCAACAACCAACTATATGATCCGATCCAGCGGAATCACAGGTCTCAAATTCGTCAATTACAAAGCTGAAGAACGCATGTCACTCCATATGGCCGTCAGAAAAGATTGGCCGGAACTCGTGAGTATACTGAACAAGGCACTAGCAACAATTACAGAAGAACAAAAGATTGCAGCAAACAGCAAATGGATTGGCCTTGATACTTCAGTTGATTATTGGCCGATTATCAGGGGTATCTTGATGGCGGGTCTTGTTGTGGTTTTCATATTCTTGATATCGGGCTATTGGATTATCAAATTGCGCAGAGAAATTGAGAAGAGAAAGAGAGTTGAAACAGATCTGATACTTGCGAAGAATGAAGCTGAGGTGGCCAACCAAATCAAATCGAGCTTCCTTGCGCGAATGTCCCATGAAATCAGGACGCCGCTCAATGCGATTACTGGTATGGCCTATTTGATGAAGAAAACTGATATCACAACAACTCAGCAAATGTATATTGAGAAAATTACTGGGGCTTCTTCCAATATGCTCAGCATCATCAATGACATACTCGATTTTTCAAAAATTGAAGCAGGTAAGATCGACATTGAACACGTCCCTTTTAGTTTGGATCAAGTTTTTCAAGAAGTGATCAACATCGTGTCTCACAAAGTTGAAGAACAAGGTATTGGACTCAGTTTTGTCAAGGATCCGAGAATACCGGAGTATTTTATTGGCGATCCTATGAGAACCAAGCAGATTTTGATCAATGTGATCAATAATGCTGTAAAATTCACAAATGATGGTGAAGTTCATTTGGATGCCCGCATGATTGCAAATGAAGGCAATATATATTATGTGTCTCTTACTGTCAAGGACACGGGTATTGGGATGAGCAGTGATCAAGTAGCTCATTTGTTCGAGCCGTTTACACAAGCAGATCCAACGATTAACAGAAGATTTGGAGGCACTGGTCTAGGTCTTTCCATAGTTAAAAGTCTTGTGGATTTGTTATCGGGAGAGATTCAGGTTTTCAGCAAACCTGGAGAAGGCTCCACGTTTGTAATCACTCTACCGCTTGAATTGGATGATCAAAAGGAAAGCGAGTACAAAAAAAAGAAATCTTCTATTTCATTCAAGGGCATTCGCACCGTTGTTCTGGAGAAGACAGGTTCAAATATGAATTTGATCGATAGCTATCTGAGTGCGTTCGGTATGGACTGTGAGCTTACAACTTCAACGGAGCACGCTGTAAAATTAATCGAAACATCCTCTGAAATGTATGTGAAACCGGTCGATTTATTGATTTTCGATTATAATACTCCCGATGAAGGAGGGCTGGAGTTTGCACGCAAACTCCATAACAACAGAGCCATAGCCAAAATGCCAAAAACCATCATGACGATTCCATTGATGAAAGAAAATATTTTTGATGTTCTTGACGAATATGGCATCGATGGTGGTGTGGGAAAACCCATCATTCCATCTGTATTATATAATGTCATTTTGGAATTATTCAAGATTAGAGCAATTCATCCAGAGCGAAATAATGCTCAGGTTGAGACTGTTCGAAGGGAGCATGACATGGAGAAGTATCGGTTGTTGGTAGTGGAAGATAATAAGACCAATCAATTTATCGCAAAATCCATTTTGGAATCTGAGGGTTTTGAAGTTTCGTTTGCGGATAATGGAGAGATTGGAGTCAAAAAATACTGTGAATCCTCAGGAGATATTGACCTGATTCTTATGGACCTTCATATGCCTGTGATGAATGGTTATGAGGCTGCGCTGATAATCAGTGAAATGGATGGTGATGTTCCTATTATCGCAATGACAGCCGATGCCATTACTGGTGTAGAGGAAAAATGCAAGGCACATGGTATTTACCATTATATCTCTAAACCCTTTGATCCAGATGAACTCATCAGCCTGATCAGAAGTATTTTAAGCACAGTTCCTAAAAGTGATAAGGTAGATCCGATTCTAATTCGGTCTGAAGGGCTGAAATACCTCGGACAAAATGAGGTTCTTTATGAAATGGTGCTCAAAGAATATTATAATGAAAACAAAGATGTCGTTGTAGCTCTTGATAGTGCTCTTGACGAAGGTGATTATGAGGAAGCGAAACAGATTGTTCACAAGGTCAAGGGAACTTCTGGAACAATCGGTGCCAAAAGCTTGCATCAAGTTTCAGTGAAGCTTCAAGAAGCGATTGAGGAGCGAAATATGAGTGAGGTGGACCAACTTCATGCTGAGTTCAAAATACTGATGACCAGGCTGATGGCTGAAATCGGATAAATTTATAAAATTTGAAAAGACCTACTTTCATATTCACAAATGAAAATAGGTCTTCTCTATTTTAAGCTAAGCTTAGAGGCTGTTTTTTATGTAGTCGACACATGATTCGCAGATCAAATCTTCTTTAAAAGATATGGAACCATAATTGGTTCTGCAGATTCTGCATTGTGGATCGTTATACTTTTTCGGGTTTGAACGCTTTTTGACTCCGGTAGTTTTTTTACTTTCCATAATTGAATTCACAACTTTCCTCTTTTCATGGTTTATTTTTGGAAATTTATAACAATTTCACTAAAAATATTATAACAGTTATTTAACAAGTATTACAATAAACATTATTAAAATATAATAAAATGAGACTCTGGTCCTAGTTAAGCTTTTGTCAAATGTGTTTTAGGCTTTTTTATAGTGTTTTGGCTCATCCTGATGTTATAATGTAAAAAAGATGCAAAGGAGGATGGCAGATGTATCCTAGATTAAATATTTATACGGAACGTAACTACAATAATGCAAAGGCTGTCGTGGAGCTTTGTGAAAAGCAAGGTATAGATGTAACAGGAGTAGTAAAGGGGTGCAGTGGCAACATAGCGGCAAGCAGGGCGATTTTAAGAGCTGGGGCAAAGCATTTGGGCAGCTCAAGAATGTCACAGATAGAAGCCATCAAAAGAGAGATCCCAGGGGCTAAGACCCTCATGCTCAGAATACCTATGATCAGTGAAGTTGAGCGATTGGTGGCATCATGTGATTACAGTCTCCAGTCTGAATATCAGATCATTGAACTTATAGAGAACGAATGTCAAAATCAAGGGAAAACACATGAGGTCATTTTGATGATGGATCTCGGCGACCTAAGAGAAGGCTATATGAATGAAGAAGAAATCATTAATGTCGCTGAGAAAATCGAAAATGAAATGAAATTTGTCAAACTTGCCGGCATAGGCACAAACGTCGGATGTTATGGATCTGTGAAGGCAACTCCTGAAAATCTCGGAAAACTGGTGCAGATAGCGTATAAGATAGAAGCACTCATTGGCAGAAAACTTGAAATTGTATCTGGTGGTGCGACATCCAGCCTTCCGCTTGTAGTGCAAGGGGAGATGCCCACAGGAATCAACCATCTGAGGATCGGCGAGGGGGTATTGACCTGCAGAGAAGTCGGGGAATTTTATCATAGTCCTATCGATGGCCAGTCCACTAATGCATTTATTCTTGAAGCGGAAATCGTGGAAATCAAGACGAAGCCTACCTATCCTATTGGTGAACTCGCTTATGATGCGTTTGGAAATACACCGTCTTTTGAAGATCGAGGCATCAAGAAACGTATGTTACTCGCTGTTGGAAGACAGGATTTTGGCCAACATGAGAAATTGATACCACTGGACCAGACCATTGAAATCATAGGCAGCAGCAGTGACCATCTGATCGTTGAAGTGTCAGAGCAGAGCAAGTCATACAAGCTAGGTGACACGCTCAGCTTTGAAATCATGTATCCTGCCATGTTATATCTCACTGAGAGTCCCGATGTGGTCAAGGTAGTCCTTTAAGCTATATATGTACCCCTTATCCGCCAAGGTACCTAACAAATGAGCTTTATGCTATAATATAAGTTGGATTGAACTAAAGCATAGGGAGGAATCTTATGAAAGTCAGAAAGGCAGTTATACCCGCAGCAGGTCTAGGAACGAGATTTTTACCTGCTACAAAAGCCATGCCTAAGGAAATGTTGCCGATCGTAGACAAACCTACTATCCAGTACATAGTGGAAGAAGCTATCGCATCAGGTATTGAAGAGATATTGATCATCACAGGTAAAAGCAAAAGAGCCATTGAAGATCATTTTGACCGTTCAGTGGAACTTGAAATAGAACTCGAAAAGAAACATAATACTGAACTGCTTGAACTTGTCAGAGGCATCTCCGACATGGTGGACATCCATTATATCAGGCAGAAGAATCCAAGTGGACTTGGACATGCCATTTACTGCGCTCGCACATTTGTGGGGGATGAACCCTTTGCGGTGCTCCTCGGAGATGATGTCGTACACAATCCGGAGAATCCATGTCTGAAACAGATGATAGAAGCTTATGAGACTTATGGCACTTCAATTTTAGGCGTTCAGGAAGTTCCAGAACAAGACGTGTGCAAATACGGCATTGTAGATGGAGAAAAGATTGCAGATCGTATTTATTCAGTCAATGGATTGGTTGAAAAGCCGGCTCTTGATGAAGCCCCATCCAATATTGCCATTCTCGGCAGATACATCATCAATCCCGGTGTGTTCGATATCCTGAAGGACACGAAACCTGGCAAAGGCGGAGAAGTACAACTTACTGATGCACTTCTTGAACTTGCGAAAAAGGAAACAATGTATGCCTTTAATTTCGAAGGCAAACGTTATGATGTGGGCAACAAGCAAGGCTTTTTAGAGGCGACAGTGGAAACCGCACTTAGAAGAGATGACCTGAAGGACGAATTTCTTGAATATCTCATCGGTATCGTAAAAACTCATACAAAAGGACAATAGGAATGGAGAATATTATTCAATCGTTGCTCGACTTTTTAAGTATCGAGTTGACAGTGTTACTGACAGCGGCAATCCCTTTGATTGAACTCAGGGGTGCCATACCGGTGGGAATCGCGCTTGGACTCTCACCGTTTCATGCGGCAGTGATTTCATTGCTCGGCAGCATGATTCCCGTACCTTTCATATTGTTCACCATAAGACCCATTTTCAATTATCTGAGAGAAACTAAAACATTCAACAAACTCATACACAGGTTGACACATAAATCCATGTCAAAAAGCGGTAGAATTCAGAAGTACGGGATTTGGGGCCTTATTCTTTTTGTTGCCATTCCACTACCAGGTACAGGTGTTTGGAGTGGGAGCTTGGCGGCAGCCCTTCTGGATATGCGATTTAAATGGGCGTTTCCAGCAATTCTAGTAGGTAACATCATTGCTGCGATTTTGATTATGACGCTTAGCAATGGTGTCATTGGGTTATTCAGTTAAGAGGTTTTTATGAAATCCATCAGAACTCAAATGTTCATATATCTCATCATAGCGACAGTCATCGTATTTGGAGGACTGGCTCTATTGATGGATCATGCACTTGAGGCTTTGCCTGAATATACAGTAATGCAATTTCAGGCGATTGCTGATGCGCGCGCAGACGAACTGAGCAAAGAGCTCGGGGGCATCGTGGATCTAGTGCAAATGACCTCACAGACTCCACTGGTCCGTTCCATGGAGATTGAAAACATCAAACCGTTCTTATCGACATTGATCATTGACGGTAAAATCAGGAATATGACCATTTCTGATGTTTATGGCAATGCATGGACGACCTATGACCAAAATATTGATATTTCAGGTCAGGAGCAATATCATAAGCTCATCATTGAAGGCAAAGAGTTTATCATATCCAAACCTTTTTATAGCCCATATATTAAGGAGGACATTCCGATCATTACTGTATCCCATGTGATAAGAGATGGGGAGGAAACCTTGGGTCTTGTCAATGCTGTGGTTTCAGCCCAATTTCTGGATCAGGTAGTCAGCCAGATCGAGTTCAAGGAAAGAGGCGTGGCATGGATCATAGATGATGAAGGTCGAATTGTCGCACATCCTGAACAAGATATAAGTATAGATTACTCTTTAGATGATTTTATGAGTGAGGAAGATTCAAAAGTTACTATTTTGAGTCAGGATAGTGGCAGTGTTTATTATAAGGACTCTTCTGGACTTGAAAGAATCGGCATATTCTCGACTATTGACAATTCAGATGGATGGAAGCTGATCATATCCGTAACTTCAGATGAGGCATTTGCTGAGATCAACGAAATCAACCGTGATCTTAGAAATGGATTTGTTGCAGCGATAATTATTATCGGTTTCTTTTCATATGTCTACTCGGGCAGCATCTCCAGACCCATCATGAATCTTAAGAAAGTCTTTGAACAGGCGGCACATGGAGATCTTCGCGCCAAAGCGGATGAAATGGTTAACAATGAAGTTGGGCTGGCAGGCAGAAGTTTCAATCTCATGATTGATCAGATCAAGAATTTGACATATAGGGATCCAATTACAGAAATATATAATTACAACCGCTTCATGTTCGAGATGCCTGGAAAATTCAAACAACATTTAATAGATGAAAAAATTTCATATGTTGCAGTACTCTCCGTAAATGATTTCAAGAAAATCAACAGCATTGGTGGTTATAATTCCGGGAATTTCGTACTCAAAGAGCTCTCGGGTAAACTCAGAACATTCATCAGACCAGATGAACTCGTCGCTAGCTCTTATGGAGATGAAATCATATTGTTCCTGAGTGACTTGAGTGAGAATGACATAAGCAAAAGAATTGATGCATTGATGGAACTTTGCAGCTTTAGGACGAGCATAAGTGGTATTGAATACCATTTGAGTGTTAGTATGGGCATCAGTCTTGTCGAATCAGAGGAATTTGATCCTGAAGATATTGTCAAGCGCGCCAAAATTGCCAAACTGATGACCAAAAAATCAGGTGGAGATAAATTTGTCTTATACAACACTTCCTTACATGAGTCAGTCGAACGAGAACGAAGGATTGAAGAAGCGATTCATCATGGCATTGAAAATAACGAGTTTCATTTGCTTTATCAACCGATTGTGGACATTGATACCAATAAAATCATTGCAAGTGAAGCTTTGCTAAGATGGTCGAATACAGATTATGGACAAATCGCGATTCCTTATGTAATAGAGCTTGCCGAGAAAAATGGTGATATCATTGAAATCGGGAAATTCGTACTCGAGACCGCATGTATTCAGAACAACAAATGGCATGCCGAAGGCCTTGATGATCATGTGATTTCTGTAAATGTTTCACCCCTTCAATTTGAGGATTCTAGATTTTTGGATATCGTATGTGAAGTGCTCGAACAGACCAAAATGGATCCAAAGTATTTGGAAATCGAAATCACTGAAACCAATGCTATGCTCAAAGTGGAAGAAAAAATTGAAAAAATGAGGCGTTTGAAAGAGATGGGCATAAAAATTGCCATCGACGATTTCGGAACCGGATATTCCTCACTTTCATATTTCACCAAGTTTCCGATAGACACTCTAAAAATTGATAAAAGTTTCATAGGCAGCATGCTCGATGAAGACAATGCGAAATCCATCGTTGTCATGGTCGTCAACATGGCAAGAGCCATGGGCATCAGCACCACCGCCGAAGGCGTTGAAACAATAGAACAATTCAAAATGCTGCGCAGCATTGGCGCAGACAAAATACAGGGTTACCTCATCAGCAGACCGGTTACCGCCGAATTCGTACCAGGTACCCAAATGGCGGCCGATACCGCCATGAGGGTACCTGGTACGCAAGCGGCGGTTGAGCCTCAAGGAGAATAGAATGCAAAAGATCTTCATGATATTGTTTGTTCTGACAATGAACATCACAAAAGTAGTCGATGTAATGGAAAAAGCGAAGTTCAATATCGCTTTTTCTGACGTTCTCATGCCTGTGATGGGTATCATGCTTTTGATTGGTCTTAGAAAATATACGTTCAAAACGGTATTCAAGCACTATCCGATTTATTTGGCATTGGTGCTCTGGATTGTCGGAGTGGGTTATCTAGCCATGCAAAACACCGGACTGGTGGATGCGGGGTGGATGGGGATTTTCGAGGAACTTGTCAAAACACTGATAGTCATTGCATATTTCTGGGTGGGTTACCATACACTCAAGATCCTGTCCATAAAACAGTGGCAATGGAGCTGGGTTTTATCAGCCCTTTTGTTCGTTTTCGGTGGATTCGTAATTTACATTTACGCTAAAAACGGTACTTTCTTGCTTGGAGAAGAAGGTAAGTACCTAAGCTATTATATGGGTACCGATACGGACCCAAACCATGCTGCGAGCTTTTTGACTCTGACGTTTTTCGGTATGGGAGCACTTGCACTGATCAACAAATCGAAATATACTAAAACTCTACTTTATTGTACAATGGCCATCTCGCTGGTCGGACTGTTTCTTACCGGTTCACGTGGTGGAATGATCGGGATGGCGATTGGACTCGCATTTCTGGTTTTCAGCATGTTCTTCATCAATTGGCGCGTTTCCACAGCGATCGTTTTGACGGTAATCATTCTATTCAGCGCATCAATTTTCATCGACGCTACATGGTTTGAATCGGTTTTTGCTCAAAGAATCCTGAATAAAATTGTCAACATCGAAGCGGGATTTGACATAAGGTTCAATCTCGGCAAAGTGGCGTGGCTCATGGGAGTGGATCATCCAATATTTGGTGTGGGCAGAGGCAATTATCCTCTGAATGCCTTGCCATATTTTGAAATGCTTGAGGCTCCATTTATTGACAACATTCCTCACAATACTTATTTCGGTCTGTTTGCAGAGGTGGGCATCATTGGTACACTGCTGTTTTTCACACCGCTATTCGCTATTTTCTATGCCACATGGAAGCGGTTTAGAATCGATCCAAAGTGGTTCATGTCACATAAGGCGCTTTTCATTTGGATCCTCTCAGGTATTTTTGCCCTCGGTGTTCAAGCATCCGTCCTCAATGTGGAGAACAGAAGATTTTTATGGTACCTGGCAGGTGTGCTCATCTATTTCATAGAAACCTATAAAGGTGAAGACGTTTTACATGAATCCACTCAAAGCAAAAAATGGCTCGGATGGATCAACCTGGTCTTGATGATATTGGTTTTGATGGTTTCCACCTACACATTTAAGAATGCATTTGTGAAAGCACCCAGAATCACGATGGAAGCATCAACGGTACTGGAACTTCCTAAAGTGGAGAGTGAACCTGGAGATGAACTGGAATTCAGGTATCATCTGATTTTGCCACAAAACGAAGCGAAGACTGAAAGACTCATGGTTTCCATCTATGAAGTCGGTGATGAAGGCAACAAAGTGATGCTTGATAACTTCAGATATATTGGGGCAAGTGGTCCAATCATAAGGACGTTTACACCTAAATATTCAGGTTCAGAGTTTCATGTGGCATTTTATGTGCTCGATGAGACGTTGCTTAAATATTATGTGACCCCAAAAGCATTTGTTATTGATGAAAAATTAAAGCCAATGGATGACTGGTATTATCTTCAACCACCTTTTACGAAAGATTTCACCGCGGATTGGTATTGGACTCAGGTCAGTGAACATGATGTCCCAACGGATCTTACACAGAGCGTTGACACCGTTTTTGGTGAACGTCTAAAGGTTATTGGTGTGGACACGGATACGTCTGAGGAAGGCTATCCTATCGTTAGTCTCAAAATTGAAGTACTAAAAGACTTTACAGAAGACTTCGTATTTTGGGCACATGGTTACCCGGACAACATCCATCTGATGCCTGAAAACAGGCTACCGAGCGGACTGGAAGGCTATGGTCTTATTGAGCCCATCATCACTTCCGAGTGGAAGACCGGCGAGGTGAAGACTTTGAGTTATAAGATTCCTCACGATGAAGGCACATTCAAACTGTTCTGTGGTTTTTATATCAACAGAGACGGCGAAGTCGAAAGATTATTACTGGAAGATGGCAAGACTCACTCGCTTGAACTGGGCTTTCTGAACACAGATGATTACAAATAATGCAAATTGCATAAGGTTCCACGATTACTTTTGTGTATGATGGAATAAAAACGATAAAGGTGATGAAAATGAACAAACGGTTTTATAAGAAAATAGTCTTAATGATGATTGACATAGCATCATTCTACCTTGCGATGTGGCTAGCATATGTCATCAAGTACGATCAGCTGAAATCCATACCACCCGAACTGACAAGGTCGCTGCTTACAGTCGTATCCATCATTGTTGGCATCAAGTTCATGACGCTCATCGTGCTCAAAATGTATAATAAGATCTGGCGTTTTGCTGGAATCACTGAGCTCATCGATGTAGTCATAGCTTGTGGTATAGGCTCTGCCGCCACCATGGGTATGCTGTTCATGATTTCAAGACAACCGGAATTCAGCCATATATTGATTCCACGGAGCATTCTCGTACTGGCATTCATGATGGACGTCGCTTTTATTGGCGGATCGAGATTTCTATACCGCTTGTTCTTCCACGTCAGTCCCAAGGAGATGCGAAGACATCAACTCAGAAAACGCACGCTCATTTATGGTGCCGGCCAAGCGGGTGTCATGGTACTCAAGGAAATCAACACACAGGGTCACGGTGAATTCAGTCCTATCGGGTTCATGGATGACGACGCATCAAAAAAAGGACAGAAGCTTCACGGCTTGACGATTTATGGAGGCAAAAGCGATCTGCTCAAAGTTTCCATTAAAGAGAAAGTTGAAGCCATCATCATTGCCATGCCTTCTGCAGGTGATGAAGAACGTAAGGCAGTGATCAATGCTGCGAAAGAAACCGGTGCGAAAGTCAGCATCCTGCCCAAAGTCTATGATCTCATAGATGGAGCAGTGGCAGTCTCGAAAATCAGACCTGTTGAAATCGAGGACTTACTCGGTAGAGACGAAGTGAAACTCAACAACGAAATCATCAGTGAATATGTCAAAGATAAAACCGTCCTCGTAACTGGAGGTGGTGGATCCATCGGATCAGAACTGTGCAGGCAACTCGTCAAATTCAATCCAGGCAAACTCATTATCCTGGATATTTATGAAAACAACGCCTATGATATCCAAATGGAACTGAAGCGGAATTTCCCGGATTTGAATCTTTTTGTGGCTATTGCTTCTGTTCGTGACAGAAATCGAATTGACAAGATTTTTGATAAACATCGTCCAGACGTCGTTTTCCACGCGGCTGCTCATAAACATGTTCCACTCATGGAAGATAGTCCAGAAGAAGCTATCAAAAACAATGTTTATGGTACAAGAAATGTCGTTGAGGCATCAAATGCCTACGGTGTACAAAAATTTGTGCTCATTTCCACAGATAAAGCAGTCAACCCTACCAATGTGATGGGTGCCAGCAAAAGACTGTGTGAAATGGTGGTACAAAGCTATGCGGCATCAGGAGCTTCAACAGAATACGCCGCAGTCAGGTTCGGAAACGTCCTCGGCAGTAACGGCAGCGTCATCCCTCTTTTTAAAAAGCAAATCCAGGCTGGTGGACCAATCACGGTAACCCATCCTGAAATAATAAGATATTTCATGACCATTCCCGAAGCGGCGCAACTTGTGGTTCAAGCCGGAGGACTGGCAAAAGGTGGAGAAATATTCGTACTGGATATGGGCGAACCAGTCAAGATCGATACTCTCGCCAGAGACTTGATCAGACTTTCAGGACTGGAGCCCGAACGTGATATAAAAATTGAATACACAGGTCTCAGACCTGGTGAAAAACTTTACGAGGAACTTTTAATGTCGGAAGAAGGGCTTGGCGAGACGGAAATTGAAAAGATTTTTATCGCAAGGCCAATGACACTCCCGTATGATGAACTCTCCTCAGCTTTAGATGACCTCAGAAATTCATTTGATGATGCTGATGCTCTAGTGGAGGCAATGAAGAATATCGTACCGACCTTTAAGACGCCGGATGAAATCAACGGCGCGTTTGATGGAGGCAACAGTGATTAAATTTTTTAAAAACAAATATACCCGGTGGCTGATGGTCATCGTATGGATGTTTGTGATCTTTATGATGTCCCACCTGAATAGTGTAAAGTCCTGGTATTTGACAGGCGAATTGTTGACGGTTTTTCAGACCGGTTCGGTGGACACCGAAACAACCTATGAGGAGAAAATGTCGAGTTACAATGAGGATGAGACCGCAGATTTAATGGTTTATATCAGAAAACTCGCACATGTCATCGAATATATGATTCTGGGCATTCTTGTTTATTATGCACTCTCAGGATCTTATGCGATTAGAAAATCCGCAGTTGGGTCGATGAGCGTCGGATGGTTTTATGGCTATCTGGATGAACTTCATCAACTGTTTGTACCGGGTAGAACCGGTAGTTTGTCAGATGTATTTTTGGACGGAATTGGTGTGACCCTTGGAGTGGCGTTTTGTGTCTGGGCTGAAGTCAGATTACGAAAGGTAAGAGAAAATGAAGCGTAAAGTGGTCTTGATAGCGGAAACCGTAATGGATGGGGTAGGCAAACACGTGGTTGACCTCATCGATCAATTGAATAAGGAAAAATTTGAGATCCATGTCCTTCACGGGACGAGTCGAACAGACTACCGATTTGATGATATCGTAAAAAAATGGTCAGAAGAAGTCCGTTTTTATCCGATTGAATCCCTAAAAAGGGAAATTGAAGTGCCAATGGACTTAAGAGCTTTTGGTGAAATCCGAAAGGCTCTCAAGGCAATCCAGCCAGAGCTCGTTCACTGTCATAGCTCAAAAGCGGGTGTTGTAGGTAGGCTGGCCGCAAAAACATGTGGCATCAAAAAAGTCTATTACACTCCGCATGCCTATGCCATGCAAAGTCAAGACAACTGGACGCTCAAGAGGCGATTTTACTGGTTCATTGAAAGAGCTTTGGCAAAATTCGCCACAACAAGCACCATCAACGTTTCAAAAGGCGAACGACAATTTGCAATCGATCTTGGAATCGAAGCTCCCGATCATTTTTTGGTGGTCTATAACGCGCTTGATCATAACGTCAATGCCCACCCAATCGAAAACCTCAGAGAGACACTCGGAATCGATGAAGAACATTTTGTGATAGGATGTGTGGCAAGGCTTTATTATCAAAAAAATCCCTTCGAATTTCTAAGAGTAGCCAAAGCTCTAAGTTTGCTGAGAGAAGACCTTCACTTTATTTGGGTTGGCACCGGGGAAATGATGGTGGACGCCCGAATTTGGTGCAAAGACAACGGTATTTTAGAAAGGTTCCATTTTGTGGGGCATCAGAAAAATGTTGACGCTTATCTGAATATATTTGATGTGTTTTTGGCGACTTCCTATTATGAGGGACTTCCTTATACTTTGGTTGAGGCTATGAGAGCGGGATGTCCAATCGTCGCGACAGATGTTGTCGGCAACAACGAAGTGGTTGTCCATGGAGATAACGGTTACCTTTACAAACTGGGGAATGTCAATGAGGCAGCCAATCAAATATTGAGATTGAAGGATGATGAGACTCTCCGGACTGAGATGAAAGAGAAATCCAAGGAACGTTTTGAAGAACTCTTCACCATTGAGAACATGATCAAAAAAATAGAATCCATATATGAGCAATAAGGACATTGAAAAAAAAGTGTGCAAATTGCATAAGTATAATCTGGACGCTTCAAATATAATGGGAAAGTATAGGTATAGTCCTAGGACAAAATACACAAAGGGAGGTATCCAATTGAAATTATTCAAGAAAAAAATGACTTTGACACTTGCCATTATTTTAGTTCTTACATCATTCACAGCATCATTTGCAGCAGTAAATATGAGTGATCTGAACGAAGTGAGCTGGGCAAAGCAGGTCATTGAGAAATGGGCAGGGATTGGTCTCGTTTCCGGTTATGCGGACGGAACATTCAAACCAGGAAATGCAATCACACGTGCGGAGTTCACAGTAATCGCATATAATGCATTTGAACTTGAGAGTACGACGCGTAAAGCTTTTGACGATGTCAAAACATCAGATTGGTTCTATCAGCCAGTAAGTCAAATGGCGGCACAAGGATTTATAAATGGTTATGGAGATGGTTCTTTCAAACCGAATGCACCGATCACCAGAGCGGAAGCAGCCATTATATTAGTCAATATTCAAGGTTTAAAGGCTAATCCGGAAGCAATCAGCATTTTCGAAGATGCTGGTCTGATTCCACCATGGGCAGCTGGATATATTGGTGCAGCATTTGAAGCGAAGAATATTTCTGGTTACCCTGACGGAACTTTCAGACCAAATGCAAATATTACCAGAGCTGAATCTGTTGTGATGCTTGACAACGCAATCTATGGTGAGAACACATACGCCAACAATTGGATTTTGAATGAGCCGGGCGTTTATGGTTCAACTACGGAAACTACTGTTGTTGAAGGTAATGTGTATTTGAGATCAGAAAGTATCAGTCTCACAAATTTCGTAATCAAGGGCGACTTGATTATTGGTAAAGAGGTTGCTGAAGGTACAGTTTCACTCAATACAGTAACTGTTGAAGGCGACACTGAAATCTACGGTGGTGGTATGAACTCCATCTACGTCAGAAATTCAAAGCTTGGCAACGTAATGGTTCGCAAAGCAAATCAATTGATCAGAATTGTTGCTGTAGGCAATTCCACATTTGGTACACTCACTGCTTATTCAGGTGTCAAACTTGAGGAAAGCAATATCACATCAACTGGTGGTTTCGGCGAAATCATCATTGAAGCGGGTTCTACTGGTCAAATCATTCTTGAAGGTAACTTTAGTAAAGTGACAATCAGAGCGGCAGGCGTTGAAGTGGTTGTACCTACAGGCACTGTAATCGCTGAGCTCAACATTGAAGCTCGTGCGAGTGTCACTGGTGACGGTACTATTGATCTAGCTATTGTTGATGTAAATGGCGTTACTTTTGAAACAGCACCGACGGAAGTTTTAGCTGGAACGTCAACCAATGTCACTGTGACAATCGGTGGCGAAGCGACTGTAGTGACTCAAGCTCCTGCTCCTGCACCAATACCGGGACCTGCTCCAGGACCTGCACCGGGTGGTGGCGGTGGAACGACTCCTCCTCCGGTTACACCAACCACTGATGAATACTTCTTCTATGTGGTTAAGACAGAAAATAATATTACAAGAAATGTATTAGTTAGTAGAGAAACATTGTCAATGACACAAAACATTGACATGAATTTCATTGATGCGAAATATGATGCGTTGACAAATGTGCCAACACTAATGAATGAGTACTCAGAATTTGTTAACCGCGCGTTATCAAAAGATGCATCATCAGGAAACACTTATGCATTTGGTCTTGCGAATAGAGTGAAGAATTATGGTCCTGGTCTGACAGTATTTACTGATGCTGTCGCTGACATGATCATTGATAGTAGTCTTTCACCTGCAGAAATTACTACATTATCATCTTTAATCGCAGGTGCAAAGATTTCAGAATTATATGCAGATGTTGAAAAGTTATATCCTACCGATACTTTACCTTCTGATATCAAAATCAGTATCTATGGTAATTTAAAATCAACTGGAACGACTCTACAACAGTTAGAAACTGCTTTCTTTGTTGACAAAGATCTAAAAGATGCAGTTGCTGAAATCGTCAAAATCGAAATTGGTGGAGTGACAATAAGCTTCCAGATTACAACTGCAATGAAATAAAAGTTTATGGGTTTAGTTCAAGGGACCCAAGGGTCCCTTGAATCATTAATGGAGGGGAAAATGAGATTTGGTAAAATCGTATGTGTATCAGTGGTATTGACAATACTTTCAACTTCAACAGTTCACGCAGCGAAATTTTCTGATCTGAATGGGGTTTCATGGGCTCAAGATGCTATCAATTTCATGGCTGAAAATGAGTATATTGGAGGATATCCTGATGGAACATTCAAACCGCAGCAAGTGATCACGAGAGCAGAATTGGTCACAATCATCAACAAAATGAATCGATTCGATAAATTTTCAGAAATAGCATTTAAAGATGTAGAAAAACATAATTGGTATTATAACGAAATTAGAAAATCAGTCTTTTCAGGAGCAATCACAGGATTTCCTGATGGAACATTCAAACCAAACGCACCTGTAACGCGAGAGCAGATTGCAGTAATTATTGATAATCTGTATAAATTCGAAAATAAAACTGACCGTTTTGATATAGAAGATATCATAGATATTTCAAATTGGGCAAAAGAATCAGTCGAAAAAGTAGTATCAAATGGAATCATGACGGGATATGAAGATAAGACATTTAGAGGAAAACAAAATATTACTAGGGCAGAGGCGATTGTTGTGCTCAATAAAGTTTTTTCTGTATTTGGATCTCTTAATACTGAAATAACGATAGAAGAAACAAAACCAACACCAAGCCCAATTATCAATCCTATTGGTTCCGGAAATGATGGTCCTGATGTTCTTCAACCAATTGAAAATAGGGAAGAACTAGAATCAGTTTTGAGCGGATTAGAAGACTATGTTTTACCCAAACTGACAACCACACTTCAAAGAGATGCTGCGAATATAGTCATGGATAGTATTTCGAAATATTTGAGTAATCCATCTTATGACTTTGATTCCGATGTGGCCAGTGCAAAAATTCTAGTTTCACAAATGACCAACGATGAGCAACTCGCTTTTGAGAATGCGATTACATCGAGCATTCCGATTTCGGAACTGAATACACTCAATCAGAAATTCAGATTGATCAATTACTAGAGAAAATACGTTTTCATTTGGAGGTACTGATGGAAGAAACCATCGAATTAAGGGAACTGTTTGAAATAATATTGAAGCGCAAATGGTTGATTATTGTCATAACCATAATCGCACTGATCATAGGGTCCGTGTATAGCATTTACATGGTGACACCGATGTACAAATCGGATACGACGCTCATGGTCAACGGGTCAAAAGGACTTAGTGCCAGTGATATCGCGGCGAGTTTCGACCTTGGAAGCATCAATCTCAGCCAAAAGCTGGTAGTGACCTATGGCGAAATCGTCAAATCCAGAATAGTCATGGAGCAAGTCATTGAAAGACTTGAACTGAACCTTTCTTATGCGGAGCTCATGAGAAAGACCACATCACAACAAGTTGGATCGACTGAAATTCTCAGAATTTCGGTGGAAGACCAAAATCCCGAGCAAGCGGCTTTAATTGCCAATACGATTTCGGATGTGTTTGTCAAAGAAGTCATGCGGATCCTAAAAGTGAACAACGTTGAGACCATAGACGTCGCTATACCCTCTGAGAACCCATTCAACATCAAGACGACGCTCAATATTGCAATTGCCACGGTTCTTGGAGTGATGCTCAGTGTGTTTTTAAGTTTCCTCATGGAGTACATGGACCAAACCATCAAAACAGAAAAAGACGTAGAGAAGCATCTGGGACTCCCTGTTGTCGGGGTTATACCGGATTTCGCTCAAGCTGCAAAATTATAGGGGTGATCAAATGAAAGACCTAATCGTAAAGAAACATCCAAAGTCACCTGTATCAGAAGCTTACCGTGCTGTTCGAACGAATATCCAATTTGCAAATATTGATAAAGACACGAAGACCATTCTCGTCACAAGTGCGACTCCTGGCGAGGGCAAATCCACCACACTCAGTAATGTTGCCCTCACACTGGCGGACGCGGGCAATAAGGTATTGATCATGGACTGTGACTTTAGAAAGCCAAAGATTCACAAAACTTTTGAGATCAGCAATGCTGTGGGCATCACAGATCTGCTCCTTAGTGGAGAGGACTTCATGACTCACGTGCACAAATCCCTTCACAAAAATCTGCATATTTTAACTGCAGGAAGAGTGCCATCGAATCCTTCCGAAATTTTGGATTCAAAGACCATGAAACAATTCATCGAGCATCTTAAGACATTTTATGATTTCATATTGATTGATACGCCACCTGTTTTACCGGTTACAGATGCGGTGATTCTATCCACTTATGTGGACAAGGTCATTCTCGTTTGTGCATCAGGAGATGTGGCCATCGATTATGCAAAGAGGGCAAAAGAGTCTCTGGACAAAGTCGGTGCGGATATACTGGGCGTCGTCATCAACAAGATCAACATCAAATCCCGCAATCATTATTATTACTATTATTATCATGAAAAAAAGAAGAGGAAAAAAAATGATTGATGTGCATTGCCATATCATCCCCGGAGTGGATGATGGACCAGACCAAATTGAAAAGTCAATTGAGATGCTAAGGATAGCGGAAAGCGATGGCATAAGAAAAATCATCGCTACCCCACATCGCAATCACCCGATGGGGTATCCAAACGGCAACGTGCAGGAGCAATTCGATGCTCTGAAAAATGCCGCAAAGGATGCGGGCATTGATGTGGACCTCTATCTCGGTGCTGAACAATACATCGGAAAAGAGGATGTGTTCAAGACTTTTGAGGCGTTTCCATTGTTTAATGGGCGTTATCTTTTGGTGGAGTTCAAAACGCATATTGATCTCGAATCATTACTCACAATCGTTTACGAACTGAGAGTCAAAGGGTTCTGGCCGATAGTGGCGCATGTGGAAATGTACCCGACAATTATCAATAATGAGGAAGCGCTCACAAGAATCAAAGAAGAGGGTGGATTGATTCAGATTACTGCCTCAAGTCTCAATGGAGCGGTGGGCAAAAAAATTGCCGCTAGACTCACGAGTGCTGTGAGAAAGGGTCAAGTAGATTTCGTCGCTTCAGACGCTCATGGACTCAACAAGAGACCACCTGTCTTAAGCGTGGCTCAAAGATATGTGCAAAAAAATGCGACCATGGAAATCGCTAACAGAATTTTTTCGGATAATCCAAGTAAATTGATGCTCGGCGAAGAGATTGTGACCCCAAAGACGCTTAAACTAAGAAAGTCCAATCGAAAGGCTTACGTAATTGCGTCACTGATTGCTGTGCTTGTAATGGCTTTCGCCCTCGGAATGAGGATGATTCCAGAAAGTGAAGCGCAAAGCCAGAATGTCGAATCAACTAAAACAGCAGAAGCGATCATTAGTTCAAATGTTGAGGAGACAGTTCCTGAAGGCCCTGTCTCAGCCTTGCCTGTACCGGAACCTAAAGTTGTGGTTGAAGAGGTCCTGTCAGATCCTGCTCAAACTGTGGAATCCCCATCAAAGGATTTAATCGAGTCAAAATATGAGAAACGGCTGCTTGAGCTGAAAACTGAATATCAAAAGGCTCTGGACATTTATGTCGATGAGATCATCGAAATCAAAGCAACAGTTATTGACCAAAATGAAAGAAATTTGAGAATTGACGCAATCATTGACGCCATCATCCTCATGGAGCAAGAATCCGACAATGTGGTTTATGCTCTTTTGTATGATATGCAAAATGAACTTGAAAAAGAAAAATATTCGGTGGATCAGGTACAAGTATTCCGTGATGAATACAACGATATTAAAGAAGCCACCAAAATGACATATATGGAAAAAATCCAAAATTGAATCATCAATGGACAATGCCCTGTTTATAATAGCCGCATTGTCCTTTTATTTGCAATAAGTTATAATAGAATAAAATCAGAAAATGGAGGTCAAAAACATGAAAACTACATTGCCCCCAAAAGGGATGCGCGATTTCCTCCCAAAAGAAAAAGAAGTCCGCGAATATGTCATGAATCAAATCAGAGAAGTCTATCGAAGCAGTGGCTTTCAGGAAATAGAAACTTCTTTCATAGAGAATATTGAAAACCTTACCGGCGGTGACGGTGGTGAGAATACCAAACTGATATTTAAAATCCTCAAGAGAGGTGAAAAACTGGACCTTGATGCGTCCAGCACCGAAGATGATCTGACGGACCTCGGATTGAGATTCGACTTGACCCTTCCTCTTGTGCGTTTTTATTCCAACAACAAAAATGAGCTTCCGACAATTTTCAAAGCACTTCAAATGGGACCTGTCTTCAGGGCTGAAAGACCTGGAAAAGGCAGATTCAGAACATTTGCGCAGTGTGATATCGACATCATAGGTGATGAAAGCAATCTTGCTGAGGTGGAGATCATACTCACCATAGCCAAAGCGCTCAAGAATCTCGGTATTGAGAAGTTCAAAATCAAACTCAATGACAGAAGAATACTCAAGGCACTTGTCATGGGTGCGGGATTTTTAGAGTATGAGTTCGGTGATATCGCCATCACCCTCGACAAATTCG
>JAWSUW010000015.1:0-22341 GCA_033549245.1 Bacillota bacterium
GTATCAAAAGACTTTGGTCACCTATTTCAGTGAGGTGAGATCAGTTTGCCTTGATACAATGACGCATTCGTATTCACCGATTGAGAAAAGAATGTTTGATCTGGCGGAGTGGGTGGACAAGCTTCAAAAGATTCACAATCAAAAAATGACCCATCAGACTCCGGAGTTGCTTTTGAAATTCAGGAACAAAGGATTTGAACCGGGAATTTTCACAAGTGGCGCACTTAAGGATTATTCAGAGAATATGGTGAGGGTGTTGTTGCCAGTGGACTCGGAGACTTATACGAAATTTACAGATGAGGCATCAAGAGGTGATTTCGAACTTGGTGAGACGATTTATTCCAGTTATTTTTCTGAGAAGAGATACATGCTGGACAACTATTTCGTCAATCTCATGGTGAAGAATCTCTTTCCCTTTACAGAAGCCGATCAAGTTTGGGACGCCTTTATGATGCTCTTTACTCGCTTTGCGATCATAAAGGTTCAATTGATCGGAATAGCTGGATTTAGAGGTGAGCTGACCGACGAGACTGTTGTGGCTTACATCCAATCGTTCTCAAAAGTGATTGAACACCATAGAACCTTTGTCGAAAAAGCGGTAGCTTACCAGAAAAAGAACGGATTTTCTAAATTGTCCTTTATAGAATCAGCGCTCTGATTGACCATTCATCACTTGGGTATTAATTACCATATCGATGAAATGGAGGTAAATCATGAAAAAAATATTGATCATTGTAGAGGACCAGGCAGAAGACTTGGAACTTTTGTATCCATACTATAGACTTCAGGAAGCGGGATACCAAGTGGATTTGGCTGGCAGGGAAGCGAATCTTGAGTACCACGGTAAATATGGTGTGCCATATGAATCCAATCTGAGTTATGAGGATGTGGATGTTTCCGAATATTCTGGTCTACTGATTCCAGGAGGATGGGCACCTGACAAACTGAGACGATATGAGCTCGTCAAGGATATTGTCAGGAAATTCAATGAAGATGGAAAACCTATAGGACAGATTTGTCATGCGGGATGGGTGACCATTTCTGCAGGAATTCTGAAGGGGAGAAATGTCACGTCGACCCCAGGGATCAAAGACGATATGACCAATGCGGGTGCCATTTGGTTCAACGACGCTGTAGTAGTTGACGGAAACTTGGTTTCAAGCCGTTGGCCAAAAGATCTTCCTAAATATATGGAAGCCTATATCAAAGTTTTAAATGAGGCAAATAAAGGGGACGCATGAAGATTCTTATAGTTGAAGACAGTAAAATCAATCAATATATCGCGAGAGACACACTGATCAAATATGATATACCGTGTGAGATAGAGTATGCGAACGATGGCGAAGCCGCCCTTGTTCGAATCTACCAAAACGGTATCGACCTTGTGCTTCTCGATATTGTCATGCCCAAAATGACGGGCATTGAGATGCTGGAAAAACTCAATTCCATGAACATTCCATATAAACCTGAAGTGATCATGTTGACGACCATCAGCGACTCTCAAATATTGAATTCATGTTTCGATTTGGGTGCGGTGGATTACATCAAAAAACCATTTGAAGAGATGGATTTTGTGGCAAGGATCAGGTCGACCCTTCGCGAGATCTCTTATAAGAACAAACTTAAAAGAGCGACAGAACGACTAGAGGCTCAAAACATCGAGCTCAATGAGGCCAATCGAAACCTCATGGAAGCACATGTCTATATGGTTCAGAAAGAAAAATTGGTCTCTATTGGAGAGCTTGCTGCAGGAATCGCACATGAGATCAACAATCCACTTGCCTTTGTCATGAGCAATTTCAGTAATATCAAGGAATACAGTATCCCGATTTCGGAAATTTTGATGAAAGTGAAGAATAATCCAGAACTTCATGAAGACTGGAAAACCAAGGACATTGATTTTATTCTGGGTGATCTTCCCGATTTGATTGACGAGTCGCAAAAGGGTCTCGATAGAATCGCTAAAATCGTGAACAGCATGAGGAACTTTGCAAGAACATCGGATGAGGACACTACAGAGTATTTCGACATCAACAATCTGATTGACGAAGTGCTTATGATTGTCAACAATGAGGTCAAATACAATGCGGTTGTGGAAAAGAACTATGAGATTTGTCCACTGATTTATGGCAACAAAGGTGAGATTGAACAGGTTTTTGTGAATTTGATTGTCAATGCGTCCCAAGCCATAAAGGAAAGCGGTGACTCCATCGGGACCATCACCATCAATACCGCACCGAGTGCCGCTGGTGTTTTGATAACCGTCAGAGATACGGGCAAAGGCATCGATCCGCTGCATATCCATAAAGTGTTCGATCCATTTTTCACCACGAAACCGGTGGGACAGGGCACGGGACTTGGACTTAGCATTTCACATAGCATCATTGTTGAAAAACATGGTGGGGAACTCAAAGTGGAAAGCGAACCCGGCATGGGAACTTGCTTTTATATTGAACTTCCACTAGCCAAAACCACCACAAAACTAGTATAATGATATAAAAGCCCTCATTGTGTGTGATTAGTCACGCGAATGGGGGCGAAACCGTGTTTATGGAGGAGATATGATCAGGACAATCATCTGGTTTGCATATTTTTGGCTTATACTAATTGTATATATGCCATTTTTATGGTTTGCGCAGCGAATAGAAAATGTTGATGAACGCGCCGCTTATGCGGATAGAAAAGCACGTTACTGGGCGGAGCATCTTCTTGCACTTGCTGGGGCTCATGTGACAGTGACGGGAAGTGAGAAAATTCCTGAAAATGGCGCTGTTGTCTATGTGGCCAATCACCAAAGCAATTTTGACATCCCACTCATGATTGCGTTCACACCGAAACCAAAAGGATTCATTGCCAAAGTCGAAATCCTTAAAATGCCGATGATCAGAAGCTGGATGCAGCATATGAGATGCGTCTTCATCGACAGGGACAATATCAGACAGCAGGTAAAGGCAATTTCGGAAGGCGTAGCCACACTCAAATCGGGACATTCCATGATCATATTTCCCGAGGGCACCAGGAGCAAAGATGGCACAATTGGTGAGTTTAAAGCAGGCAGTCTCAAACTGGCGACAAAATCTGGTGCGACTATAGTCCCTGTTGCAATTCATAACTCCATCGGTTTAATGCAAAAGGGGTCGTTCATCATCCATCCTTCGGAAATCAAGATGATTATCTGTGATCCTATAGAAATCACAGCAGAGATGAACAAAGATACCCATGGTCTGGCTGAAAGCATCCGAACAATGATAGAAAAGGAGATCCAAAATATATGAGAATTTTAATAAAGGATACGGCCATTTTGAGAATGGTCGATCAGAATGAAGGTATATTATACGGTGACATAGCGATCGAGGATGACAAAATTGTCGCCATCGGCTCGGTGCCTAAGGGGTTTGCCCCGGATCATGTCATTGATGGCAAAAAACAGCTGACAATGCCTGGATTGATCAATGCCCATACTCACATGGCCATGTCACTCATGAGAAATTATGCGGATGATTTGCCTCTGATGACTTGGCTCAGCGAGAAAATTTGGCCTATAGAAGCCGGTCTTACTCCAGATGACGTTTATCTCGGAACAATGCTTTCCATCGCTGAAATGATCAGGTCCGGCTCAACAACTTTCAATGATATGTACTTTGAAATGGAAGAAGTGGCTAAAGCCGTAGAAATTTCCGGTGTCAGAGCCAACCTTTCAAGAGGATTGATTGGAAATGACACAGAAGGACATGAAAAACTTGAAAATTCAAGAGCGTTTCATGAAGCTTGGAATGGCAAAGCTGATGGGAGAATTTTAGTTGATGTTGCGCCACATGCACCATATACCTGTTCTGACGGTTATATAAAAAAAGCGGTGGAACTCAGCAAGGAACTGAATACACAAATTCATATCCATTTGTCAGAAAGTCTTTTTGAAGTCAACGAATCCCTTGAAAAATACGGTGTGACCCCGATAAAAAAAATGGAAGATCTCGGTGTCTTTGAAGTTAAAACAAATGCAGCTCACTGTGTTCACCTACACGAGGAGGACTTTGAAATTCTGAAAAAGCATGGTGTGAGCGTCCTATATAACCCAAGCAGTAACCTCAAGCTCGGCAACGGTTTTGCAAAAGTCAGCAAGATGGTCGGGATGGGCATCAATGTCGCGCTGGGAACAGATGGTTCTTCATCCAACAATAACATCAACATGTTTGAGGAAATGCATTTATGCGCACTGGTCAACAAGGGCCTCGAAGCAGATCCGACTGCTATCCCAGCATATAAGGCGCTTGAAATCGCAACCATTGGTGGAGCGAAGGCGCTTGGAATTGACAGTGAAGTGGGAACTCTTGAAATTGGAAAGAAAGCGGATCTCATCTTGATTGATCTGGACAAACCTCATCTGATTCCACAGTATGATCTCGTGGCAATGCTTGTTTACTCGGCGGCTGCAAGTGATGTCAAAACAGTACTGTGTAACGGTAAAGTATTGATGCAGGATTACGAAATCAAATCATTTGACGAAAAGTTGATATTAGCTATGGCGGATGAAGCGGCACACAATCTTGTCAAGCGTACCCAAAAATAAAGGAGGATGGCCAATGGCTTCTTTTCAGGCAATATCTTATGAGAACTCTGTAATGACATTGATCGACCAAAGAAAGATTCCGCTCGAGAAAACACATGTTGAATGCAAAACTCTTGATGATGTGGTTTTTGCCATAAAAGACATGATTGTAAGAGGCGCACCTGCAATAGGAGCGACCGCTGGATTTGGTATGGTCATCGGTGCTGTGCAAAACAAGGCTTTAGGGCTGGATCAATTGAAAGAAAAAATGCAGGAAATAAAGAAAACTCTAGACGATGCACGCCCTACTGCTGTGAATTTGGCGTGGGCGACTCAAAGAATGCTGGATACTCTCAGTACTTTTTCAGGACCTGATGTGGACTCTCTCATTGCACATCTTGAAAAAGAAGCATTGGAAATCTTTAATGAAGATGCGGGTTTTTGCAAATCAATAGGTTTTCATGGTAACACCCTTATTGAAGAAGGTGATGTGATTTTGACACACTGTAATACTGGTGCGCTTGCGACCGTGGCTTATGGAACTGCATTAGGCGTTATCAGGGAAGCTCATTTCAGCGGTAAAAACATTTCCGTTTATGCCGATGAGACCAGACCGAGACTTCAGGGAGCCAAACTGACCGCATGGGAACTCGTAGAAGAAGGCATCCCAGCAACTTTGATTGTGGATAGTGCGGCAGCTACTCTGATTCGTGACGGTAAAATTGATAGAATCATCGTTGGTGCGGACAGAATCGCCAGTAATGGGGATGCGGCAAATAAAATCGGAACTTTCATGTTGTCGGTCATTGCAAAAGCCTACGGTGTGCCTTTTTATGTGGCTGCACCGACTTCCACCATCGATTATGACATGGTCTCCGGAGACGAGATTGAAATCGAGGAAAGGGACGCTGAGGAAGTGACAGTGATCGGTGGAGTCAGAATTGCGCCAGAAGACATATTGGTCTACAATCCCGCATTTGATGTCACACCTGCTGAAAACATTACCGCCATCATTACAGAACGTGGAGTGGTATGGCCACCTTTTGGTGAAAACCTTATGAAGATCAAACCTTAGGGAGGACGAATGAGAAGAGCGATAATAGGCGGCACAGGTGTTTATGATGCCGGAAGTGAAGTGAAAACCGAACAAATCGTCACAGCCTATGGTGATGTCACCTATGATGTGATGAAGGTGGAGGGAAGAGAAATAATATTTCTACCGAGACATGGTAAAAAACACAATACACCACCTCATAAAATCAACTACAGAGCCAATATGATGGCTCTTAAAATGCTGGATGTGACTCATGTTTACGCCACAGTTGCCGTCGGTTCCATGAATGACGCTTACGAACCGGGGGATGTGGTCGTCATCACGGATTTCATCGATTTCACCAAATCACGAGTTCAGACTTTTTTTGAAGGCGAAGATGGTCCTGTGGCACATGTGGAAATGACCGAACCTTACTGTGGGACACTGAGAGCTGCATTTAAAGAGCAGGCACAAAAGTCAGGTGTGGAAATCAAAGGCGATGCTGTATATGTCTGTACGGAAGGTCCGAGATTCGAGACGGCTGCAGAAATTAGAATGTATCGTCAAATGGGTGGGGATGTGGTTGGAATGACTAACGTTCCGGAAAGTGTCCTCGCTAAAGAACTGGGGATGTGTTATGCCGCAGTTGGGGTCATCACAAATTGGTGTACCGGTATAGAGGGAAAACACATCGAAGGGCATCAGATCGCTGAATCCATGGAGAAAAACAAAGTGAAGATCACTCAAACTTTCATAGAGGTTTTAAAAGAGGAAATTAATGTCAATAGCTGTAAATGTGACAGATCGTTGATTGTCTTATAAAAGAGGGAGGACAATATGTCTTTAAAACACCAGATTGCCAGAAAAGAAATTATTGATGCCGGGAATCAAATGGTCAACTCTTCACTCGTCATAGGCACATGGGGAAACATCAGTGTTAGAATCGTCGATGAAGATCTGATTGCCATCACACCAAGTGGTGTGGATTATGACAAACTCATTTCAGAGAATATTCCAATCATCGATTTTGAAGGCAATCTTATAGATGGCAATATGAAACCGTCAATTGAGCTTCCTATGCATCTTGAGATTTATAAAAAGCGACCTGATATCGGTGCAATTGTCCACACGCACTCCACTTATTGCACCGCTATGGCGATTGCCAGAAAACCGATTCCGGCATCTTGCGAGGATCTGATCCAAATCGTTGGTGGAAATGTACGTGTTTCAGAGTACAGATTGCCAGGGACCGATGACCTTGGCAAAGTCGCTGTGGAAGCACTCGATGAACGTAACGCAGTTCTGCTCGCAAATCATGGTTTACTGGCAGCGGGTAAAAATTTGAAAGAGACCATTAAAATCGCATTTATTTGTGAAAAATCCGCTCATGCAACTTTGCTTGCGGCAAACATAGGTGGTGCGATTGAACTTTCCAAAGAAGAATGTGATATCATGAGAGACTTTTATCTCAACAAATACGGACAGAGGTAAGTGTATGAATGGCGATGTGAAAAAAAAGGGATTCAATACAATGGCAATTCATTCCGGTGAACCGGATAAACATGCTGAAAACGCTTTAAATCCGCCAATTTTTCAGACGTCGACTTTTGTATTCGACAGCATTGAACATGCCGGTCGTGTCATGAATTTTGAAAGCGACGACTATGTCTACACCCGTGGCAACAATCCGACACTGCGAATTTTAGAAAACAAAGTCGCTGTTTTGGAAGGTGGCGTGGGTGCGGTCGCATTTTCATCAGGTATGGCTGCGGTAAGTTCTGTGGTGTTGTCACTCACAGAGCCTGGAGATATGGTACTTTATCATAATGTGCTTTATGGATCGAGTTATTCGTTCTTGAATCAATTTCTAAAAAAATACAAAGTAAATGCACAGAACACAGATTTTACGGATCTTGATGATTTAAGACGAAAAGCGGAAGCCTTAAGACCGGCTGTGCTCTATTTTGAAACACCAGCAAACCCGAATCTCGATATTATCGATATTGAGGAGGTCGTTGCGATTGCCAGAGAATTTGGAGCAAAAGTGGTCATTGACAACACGTTCTGTTCCCCATATTTACAGAGACCGCTAGAGTATGGTGCGGACGTGGTCCTTCATAGCGCCACCAAATATTTGGGTGGTCATGGTGATGTCGTCGCGGGAATCGCGGTATCAAATGACCAAGATTATGTAGACTCACTTAAATTTGAATATATGTGTGAACTCGGCGGTGTACTCAGTCCGTTTAATGCTTGGTTGATCCTTAGAGGCATAAAGACATTGCCATTAAGACTCGACCGTCACTGTGAAAGTGCTCTCAAAGTTGCACAATTTTTGTCTGGGCACCCTAGAGTGAAACGGGTCATGTATCCGGGACTTGAAAATCATCCCGGTCACGAGATAGCAAAAAAACAGATGAAGGCGTTTGGAGGCATAGTGAGTTTTGAAATTGACGGATCACATGAAGATGCGATCAAAGTAATCAATTCTGTCGAGCTTGCGAAGATTGCTGTAAGTCTTGGAGACACCGAGACTCTGATTCAGTTGCCTGCTGCAATGACTCATATTGGCTATTCAGACGAAGCTCTTAAATCCATAGGACTCAGTAAATCGCTCATCAGAATTTCCGTTGGACTTGAAGATGTCAGTGATATTATTTCTGATCTTGAGAATGCACTTAATATTACAAAGTGATTACAAACGAAAAAAACTGTTGCATAGATTATTTTATTCGGCTAGAATGTTTATAGATTAGGACATAGTGTTCTAACAAAGGTGAAATACAAATTCTAAAGAAGGAGGTTATAAACATGATGACTTTAACTAAGACTAACGCATTACAATTCAGTTCAGCATTTATTGGCAGTGGCACTACAAGTGTGTCCAAATTTAGAAACAATCAATTAAATATGTTTATGACCTGCGGTCGATTATAGAATTTTGGATAAATGAAACATTTGATCTGAAGAAATCATAGTTGATGAACCACAGGCATAATTCGTCTGTGGTTTTATTTTGCGCAAAATTTGTCTGAATTTTAGTGCAATTCAACTTTGAAATAAAGTTGCCAAACGGTCTGGGCTAAGTCCAACCGTTCAAAAACCACGCTTGCGTGGTTTTTTTATGTTTAACAGAAGGAGAATTAGGGGGTAGTAAAATGAAAAACGTAATCAAGTACATGAAAGGGTACCGGGGCATATTCGTGCTCGCTATCATTTCAATCGTAGTCGCCACAACAATGCAGCTCGCCACGCCCATACTGATAAAATACGCCATTGACTCCATCATAGGGAGTGAATCACCAGGGAATATGCAATTCCTTATGGATGCATTCGGTAAGAATTTAATGAGTGTTGTGTGGATTGTCATTGCAATCAATTTAATCAGAGGCATATTTTTGTTCTTAAAGGGTTATCTGTCGAATTATGCGGCAGAGAACATCGCTCAAAACATGAGAGAAAAACTTTACAGACAAATTCAGTACATGACTTATGAGTACCACACCAAAAAAGAAACCGGTGACATGATCCAGCGTTGTACATCAGACGTTGAAACGGTCAGACGTTTTCTCGGGGTTCAGATCGTCGATCTTGCAAGAATCATCTTTATGATTTTTCTATCAGTCATCATCATGATGAGCCTCAACCTTAAACTCACTGTATACGCAATAGCACTTATTCCGGTCTTATTCTTATTCTCTTACATATTTTTTACAAAAGTGCAAAAGAATTTCAAGAAATCAGACGAAGCGGAAGGTGCGCTGACAACAGTTTTACAGGAGAATCTGTCAGGTGTTCGTGTCGTCAGGGCATTCGGCAGAGAAAAGTTTGAAATCGACAAGTTCCAAAAGGTCAATCAAGACTACAAAGAAAAGACTTATAGACTGATCGAAATTTTGGCGATGTTCTGGTCCTCATCGGATCTGCTCACACTGATTCAAAGTGGCATCGTGCTGGTGGTCGGTTCTAGAATGGTCATTACTGGAGAAATCACAATCGGTACTTTGGTGGCATTCATCACTTATGAATCCATGTTGCTCTGGCCGGTGAAGCAGTCTGGAAGACTACTCAGCGAACTTGGAAAAACAACAGTTGCCGTGAAGCGTGTGGAAGAAATCCTTACAGAGGAAATAGAGTCTGACCTTCCAAACGAAACAGAGCCGGAAATCGAAGGACATATCGTTTTCGATAATGTGAACTTCTCATATCCGGATGGAAAAGTCGCTCTGAGAGAGATCAGTTTTGAGATTGAAAAGGGCAAGACACTTGGTATACTGGGTTCTACGGGGTCTGGAAAATCAACAATGGTCCATTTGCTGCAAAGACTTTATGACTATGAAGGCAGCATAAGAATCGATGGTCATGAACTGAAGGACATCAAAAAACAATGGATTCGTCAAAAGATCGGTCTCATCTTGCAGGAACCGTACCTTTACGCAAAAACAGTCCGACAAAACATCGGAATTGTTAAAAATAACTTTACCAATCAGGACATAGAGGAAGCCGCAAGAATCGCTTCCATTCATGACAACATCCTTGAATTCAAGGAAGGGTATGACACAGTGATCGGAGAAAAAGGCGTGTCACTTTCGGGTGGACAAAAACAAAGAGTTGCCATATCCAGAACGATTATCGATCAGGACAAACGCATTCTTATATTCGACGATTCACTGAGTGCGGTGGACACCGAAACGGACATGAAAATCCGTAGGGAACTTTCAAAGCGAAACAAGGATGTCACCACCTTGATCATAAGCCATAGAATATCAACACTTTCTGAAGCGGATTACATTATCGTGCTCAACGAAGGAGAAATCGTACAATTCGGTACACATGCCGAACTCATAGAAAATGAAGGACTATACAAACGCATCTGGGATCTGCAGAAGATGGCTGTCTAGGACAGGGGGAATTAAACGTGGAAAATCAAAACAAAGAAATGAAACTCAAATACGACAAAAACATCTGGAAAGAAATGTTTGCTTACTTCAAGCCTTTTAAGAAAGACTTTATAATCCTGTGTGCATTCATGATATCACTGGCACTCATTGACATTTCGTTTCCACTGTTGACGCAATTTGCAATCGACACTTATGTCATTCCAATGGATATCGAGGGTCTCTCAAGAGTTGGTCTGGCTTATTTGGCACTGGCAATAGCACTATCATCAATTGTCTTTTTATTCATTCGTCACGCTGGGAAAATTGAAATGAACTTGCTTTACAAAATGAGAAAAGACAGCTTTGAAAAATTGCAAAAATTATCGTTCAGCTACTACGACAAAAATGCCATAGGCTGGATGATCGCAAGAACAACTTCAGATGCACAAAAAATCTCAGAGACACTGGCTTGGGGATTGGTGGATCTCGTTTGGGGCGTATCCATGATGTTTGGAATCTCCGTCGTGATGCTCATCGTCAACTGGCGACTGGCTCTTGTGACACTCATTACAGTGCCGATACTTGCGTTCATCAGCGTCATGTTCGAAAAAAAGATGTTGGTGGCATACAGAAATGTACGTAAGATCAACTCAAAAATTACTGGACTGTTCAATGATGGCATAGTAGGGGCAAAGACTACCAAGACCTTGGTGAGGGAAGAATTGAACCAAGAAGAATTCGGCGAAGTGACCACTGACATGAAACGTACATCAGTCAGGGCGGCATCGTTTTCAGCAGGTTATCTACCAGTCGCACTCTTCGTATCGGCAATAGGAACAGTACTCACGCTTTATTTCGGAAGTATCTTTGTAGTCGATCAAATCATCACTTATGGTAAATTGGTGCTTTTCATCACTTATGCAAGACAGTTTTTCGACCCGGTTCTCGAACTGGCGAGAATCTATACTGAAATGATCAGCGCACAAGCTGCGGCAGAACGCGTGATGTCACTGATCAACGAGAAAGAGGAAATCGTCGAATCCGATCAGGTCCTTCACAAATACGGCAACCACTATGAGCAAAAAACCGAAAACTGGGAGCCTGTGGAAGGCAATGTGGAATTCAAAAATGTGGATTTCTACTATAAAGAAGGGGAGTATATCCTTAAAGACTTCAACTTGAATGTCAAAAAAGGACAGACCATCGCTCTTGTCGGTGAGACGGGTTCCGGAAAAAGCACTATAGTCAATCTCGCCTGCAGATTCTATGAACCTACTGAAGGTCATATTCTTGTGGATGGCATTGATTATAGGGAGCGTTCACAAAACTGGTTGCATGCGAATATCGGTTATGTGCTGCAATCGCCACATCTTTTTAGTGGCACAATCAAAGATAACATCCGTTACGGAAAGTTGGATGCAACTGTTGAGGAAATCATCGAAGCCGCCAAAACCGTCAACGCACATGATTTTATATCCAAACTGGAAAAAGGCTACGACACAGAAGTTGGAGAAGGTGGAGGTCTTTTATCAACAGGTGAGAAACAATTGATTTCCTTCGCACGCGCAATTATTGCGAAACCTAGATTGTTCTTCCTGGATGAGGCGACGTCTTCAATCGACACGGAAACAGAAGCCAAAATTCAATATGCGATCGATCGGGTACTTGAAAACAGAACGAGCTTTATCATCGCTCACAGACTGTCCACAATCCGAAACGCCGACCGCATACTGGTCATCAAAAAAGGTGTTGTCATCGAGAATGGCGATCACCATGAACTTATGGCACTTAAAGGTCATTATTATGAACTTTACACCAATCAATTTGTTGAAGAAGGTGAGAGGGAAATCCTCAATCACCAAGATAAAAGCGTGCTGAAAAGTGCGTAGAAAGGAAGTAAGATATGATGCAAGATATGCAATTAATGATGCTCGGATACGAAAAGCCTACATACAAACAAAAGAAACACAATTTGGAGTATGAGCTGTATTTGAAATCAGAAAATATCGTCAGATTAACAAAGGGTTAGAATGACGTTAGAATCCTCTAGAACACTTGCGGACAGAAGAATTTTAGGTTAATATTATCACAAGAGATTATAAAGGAGGAAAACGTCATGGCCACCAAGAAATTATGTAAAATGGAAAGTGAAGAGAAGGTATCGGGAGTCTGCGCGGGACTTGCACATTATTTTAGCATAGATGTGACAATCGTACGGCTTGTATGGGTACTCGCGATCATATTCGGTGTGGGATCACCAATTTTGATCTACATCGTGCTCGCAATCATATTGCCGACATGTGACCCTAATGAGGTCAAGTTCACCGACGTCGAAGAAGACGAAATCGATGAGTATGATGATTCGGACAGATATGAAAGATAAGGCTTTTCAGACAAACGCATCCGTAATCCGGTAGGATTATGGGTGCGTTTTTTTGTTAAATGGGTTATAATAGAAGAAAAATACGGAGCGTAAGATGTTTGATTATATAAAAGGCACACTGAACCATGTGGAATCCGATTTCATAGTGGTTGAAAATCAAGGTATTGGCTACAAAATTGCGACATCCACTCCTTCAATTTCGGATTTCAGCAGCCCGGGTGAAGCCGTTGTCGTCTTCACAGAAATGATAGTTAGAGAAGATTTGATTGCCCTCGTGGGATTTTCCACAAGGGATGAACTTCACATGTTCCAATTGTTGACTTCTGTTAGCGGAGTGGGCACGAAGGTCGCTATAGGCATCCTGTCATCCATTCCATTCAGTCAGTTGGCGTTCATTATAGGTACTGGTGACATCAAAGCATTGACTTCGGCTCACGGTGTAGGTAAAAAAACTGCTGAGCGTATTGTCCTTGAACTCAAGGACAAAGTGGCGAAATTCGGACAAATCAGTCAGGAGTCGATGGACACCCCAGTATTTGGTGGGCTCGCAACAGATCAGGGGGATGCACTCGCTGCACTGGTGACACTCGGATACACTAAAAGTGAGGCACAAGGCGTACTTAAGAGCATGGATCTTGCAGGCATGTCGGTAGAAGACATCATAAAATCGGCACTCAGAAAACTAATGACTCAATAGCAATGGAGGTTACATGGAACGTTTTGTCACTCCCAAACACATAGAAGAAGATCATATTCAGGAAAAGTCCATCAGACCTAAACAAATTGATGAATATATAGGGCAAACCAAAACAAAGGAAAAACTCGAAATCTTCATGAAAGCCGCAAAGCTCCGTGGAGAATCCCTCGACCACGTCCTTTTATACGGTCCTCCTGGACTGGGCAAGACGACGCTTTCCGCAATCATCGCCAATGAGATGAACGTAGGAATAAAGATCACGTCCGGACCGGCCATCGAGAGACCTGGAGATTTGGCTGCCATTTTATCTGGACTAAAGGATGGAGATGTCTTATTTATAGACGAGATTCATAGACTAAGTAGACACGTGGAAGAAGTGCTTTATCCTGCCATGGAAGATTATGCGATTGACATTGTAATCGGTAAGGGACCAGGAGCGAGATCGGTCAGACTTGATCTACCAAAATTCACGCTCGTCGGTGCGACCACCAGGGCAGGACAGTTGACTGCACCTCTACGCGACAGGTTTGGCGTCATATGCAAACTGGACCTATATGGAGTCGATGAACTCGCGGAAATCATCAGAAGATCTGCAGATGTCCTGAATATTCCCATTGATGAAGATGCGACTATGGAAATGGCCACAAGAAGCAGAGGCACACCAAGAATAGTCAACAGACTCCTCAAAAGGGTCAGAGACTATGCCCAGGTGAGAGGTTCTGGCATCGTTACTAGAGAAATTGCAAAAAAAGCGCTGGATATGCTGGAAATCGATCCGATTGGACTTGATGCAGTGGATCGGAAGATTTTGGAATGCATCATCGAATTTTTTGACGGTGGACCCGTTGGAATCGATACACTCGCAGCTACAACAGGAGAAGAAAACACTACAATAGAAGATGTCTATGAACCTTATCTGATGCAAATCGGTTTTATTCACCGAACGCCTCGTGGCCGTGTGGTCACAAACAAAGGGCGGATGCACCTCGGATATGAGGCTGTGACTACAGGTGAGCAACTGGTTTTTGTTGTGGACGATGATCTTCAGGAGGTATTATGAGAACAGTAAGACCACTGAAAATAATAGTAATGATATTTTTGATTTCCCTGGTGATGGGACAATTTGCTTTTGCGGATGCGGAGCCTTCAGTTGATATCGGACTTTCCTATGGGAGCGTGAACATAGGTTTTTTTGACGTCGAGAGTTCCAGCGGTTTTGAGTTCGGAATCGACAATAAATCCAGCGGATTCATCTCTCTGATGAATCTCAGTGCATATACCAGACTGAACATCCAAAAAGATGACGGAAATCATCTTAAGCTTGGAGAATCATTCCCGACTTATGAGATAGCAAAAGTTGAGCTCGAGCGAATGAAAGTCATTGACGGCTCGGTCTATTTGTCTTATGATGGACAATGGCATATCCTGTACGGCGATTATGCTTCATTAGAGGAAGCTCAGATGACTGCTGTTAGCATCGGTCTCAAATTCGGGATTGAACTCGTTCAACCGTTGACTACAAACAGTTCACACGTGATTGTATATTCTGACGGACAACCCGTTTTGTCATACGATTCATCCATTCCGGAAATGATGTTCAAAAGTGGACTCTTCACTTTTGAGAGTGTTCAGTATAGAAATGGTTTCTTGGTGAAACGTCTTCCAGGCAGTGACATGACGTTCATAAATCGCGTCAGCATGTCTGAATATCTATATGGAGTGCTCCCTAAGGAAATGAGTGGGGATTGGCCTATTGAAGCCTTGAAGGCACAAGCTGTCGCTGCGAGAAACTATGCGATTCAGAGCCTTGGTAAATATAGTGAATATGGGTTCGATGTATGTGATACAGTGAAAAGCCAGGTATATGGAGGCTATTCAGTTGAAAAACCGATGAGCAATCTGGCAGTGGATGCCACTGCAGGTATGGTGCTCACCTACCAAGGTTTGATTGCTCAGTGTTATTATCATTCACATAGTGGTGGGTATACTGATGCACCAGAAAACATTTGGTCGGCGGCGATTCCATATCTCAAGCCAGTTGAAGATCCATTTTCTTTAGGGTCACCGAACACGGATTGGCAGCTTGTCATGAACAATGTCGAAATCGAACAGAAATTGCTCATAGCAGGATACAACATCGGAAAACTTCAAAAGATCAGAATCCTACAACGTACAGAAAATGGTAGAGCGGTTACCGTTCAATTCGTCGGAACCATGAGCTCAGCCACGCTATATAAAGAGAAATCACGTACAATTCTTGGTACGACCGTGCTCAAAAGTCTGATGTTCAGTTTTGACCCGGCTACAGCCGTGACAAGAATTCCTGAAAGGTTACCAGCACCGGGAGTTGTTTTGGCGCCCAAAATTGCACTAAGCATAGAGGGTGCATATGCAGAATATGAATCAAAAGACGCCATCCGTGTGGTGACAAGCAGAGGAACAACCCTGTCAAGAATCAACAGGATACAGCCACCGCAACAAATTGTGACCACGACAGTGGATGTATTTGAAGAAGTGGATGCAACCAGCGGTTCCGTGACTTTTTATGGTCACGGTTATGGACATGGTCTTGGAATGAGCCAATGGGGAGCCAAAAAAATGGCTGAACTCGGCTTTGATTATACAAAGATTTTGGCACATTATTACAATGACACGATCATCGAGTCAATATATAATAAACAGAATTAGAAAAGGTGGAACATGAGAACTAAAGACTTTTATTTTGATTTGCCAGAGCATTTGATTGCGCAGACGCCGTTACTTGATCGTTCTGAGTCACGTCTGATGCATGTGAGTCGTGCTACCGGCGAAATTTCGCATCGGAAATTTTACGATTTTTTGGATTATATGTCTCACGGGGATTGTTTGGTACTCAACAACACCAAAGTCATCCCTGCGAGACTTTTTGGTGTCAAGGATACCGGCGCCACTGTGGAATTCCTTCTTCTAAAAAGGTTGAATATGAACCAGTGGGAAACACTAGTCAAGCCTGGAAAAAAAGCGAAGATAGGCACTGAGTTCATTTTTGGTGAAGGCAAACTGAAATGCACAATAATCGGAATCGGTGAAGAGGGCACTCGAATCATCGAATTCAGTTATGACGGTGTTTTCGAGGAAATTCTAGATGAACTGGGCACGGTGCCATTGCCCCCATATATCACTGAAAAATTGGATGACCCAGCTCGTTACAATACCGTATATGCCAAGCATAACGGTTCAGCAGCAGCACCGACAGCCGGTCTGCATTTCACACCGGAATTGCTTGAGGCTGCACGCAAAAAAGGTGTTAGAATCGCCTATGTGACGCTTCACGTTGGACTTGGCACATTCAGACCCGTAAAAGTGGATGATGTGAATGAACACAAAATGCATTCAGAGTACTATGAACTCGATGAGGAGAACGCTGAGATCATCAACAGCACTCGAGCCAACGGAGGTCGAATCATCTCCGTGGGAACCACTTCCACAAGGACACTGGAGACCATAGCAGACGAAAACGGATTGGTCAAAGCAAAGAGTGGATGGACAGAGATATTCATTTATCCGGGGTACAAGTATAAAGTGGTGGACGGACTCATCACCAACTTCCACTTGCCTGAATCGACGCTGATCATGCTCGTGAGCGCACTTTCCGATAAGGAAACTATATTAAAAGCATATGAAACTGCAGTTGCGAAGGAATATCGTTTTTTCAGTTTTGGCGATGCAATGATGATTATATGATTTGAGAGGAGCACTAAAATGGCAATTCGCTACGAACTCATAAAAGAATGCAAACAGACAGGTGCAAGACTTGGCAAACTACACACACCTCATGGTGTGATCGACACACCCATATTCATGCCGGTGGGTACTCAAGCTACAGTAAAAGCTATGACACCTGAAGAACTTAAAGAAATGGAAGCGCAGATCATTCTGTCCAATACGTACCATCTTTACCTCAGACCGGGACATGATCTCGTGAAAGAAGCTGGTGGTCTTCATAAATTCATGAACTGGGACAGACCAATATTGACTGACAGTGGAGGGTTTCAAGTATTCAGTTTGGGAGACCTTCGTAAAATAACTGAAGAAGGCGTGGAATTCCAATCACACATCGATGGCAGCAAGCACTTTCTTTCACCTGAGAAAGTCATGGAAATTGAAAATGCACTCGGTGCGGATATCATTATGGCATTCGATGAATGTGCACCATTTCCCGCTGACCATGATTATGTAAAAAAATCACTTGAGCGTACGACCAGATGGGCGGTCAGGTGCAAGGAAGCACATACCAATACAGAGAACCAGGCACTTTTCGGTATCGTTCAAGGCGGTATGTACAAAGATCTTCGCGAGCAAAGCGCGCGTGAACTTGTCGCACTTGATTTCCCGGGATACAGTATTGGCGGTCTCAGTGTCGGTGAGCCTAAAGATTTGATGTACGAAGTACTTGATTATACTACACCACTTCTGCCAAAGGACAAACCCCGTTACCTGATGGGTGTGGGAAGTCCAGATGCACTGATTGAAGGCGTCATCAGAGGGATTGACATGTTTGACTGCGTGTTGCCAACTCGAATCGCCAGAAATGGTACTGCGATGACATCAAGTGGAAAAGTTGCGATCAAGAATGCCAAATTCACTAGAGATTTCACACCACTCGATCCAGAGTGTGAGTGCTACTGCTGCAAGAATTACACTAAAGCATATCTGAGACATCTATACAAAGCAGATGAAATCCTATCCGCAAGGTTGATGTCTACCCATAACCTTCATTTCTTGATTGATTTGATGAAAAAAGTGCGTGAGGCAATCATGGAAGATCGACTGCTTGACTTCAAAGAAGAGTTCTTTAAAAAATATTATGGAGAAAGTCTTTTATAATTCATTAAATTTCTGTTATAATGATATTTAAATGAGCTTTGTATAAAATATGAAGCGAATAGACATTTTAAGGAGAGAATAATTATGGAAAGTACTTTAGGATTAATTCTTTATATGGGTTTCTTCTTCGGACTGATGTATTTCTTGCTCGTCAGACCTCAAAAGAAGAAGACAAAACAATTGAACGAACTTAGAAGCAATATTCGTTCCGGTGATGTTGTAGTTACTATCGGAGGAATCGTCGGAAAAGTGATGAGTGTCAAAGAAGATGAATTCGTACTTGAAGTAGGCGCTGCAAAAACGAAATTGACTTTCAAGAAATGGGCTATATCAGCGATTGAAAAAGCTTCGACCGAAGAAGTTGTTTCAGTTGATGTAGAGACGATTGAATAGTTTTTGATCTGACTGAAAAAGACTTGCTCATCATGAGATAAGTCTTTTTTATTTGAAGGAATTATGTTATAATATCTTGTATTTTAGAGGTGAGACATTTTAATCATTTGGGAGGAACAACCATGAAACATATCAAAACATTAAATACGGGGTCTTTAAAGAGTTCCGCTGCACACGGTGGATGTGGGGAGTGTCAAACATCTTGCCAATCAGCTTGTAAAACTTCATGTACGGTAGGCAATCAAGAGTGCGAAAATAAATAATTAGAACTATTTAAAAAGCAGAGTGTACTCTGCTTTTCTTTATGCAGACGGAGGAAAGTATGATTCATAAGTTTAAACAGGGTGATCTTTATTTTGTGCTGGACGTCAACAGTGGTGCAGTTCACGTGGTAGATGAGATTGTCTATGACGTTTTGGAGCATTACCCTAAACAATCACCAGTCGATGTGATCAAGTCACTTAAAGATCGTTACACTGAATCAGAGATCAGAGACGTACTTGAAGATGTGGATTATTTGATTGAAAATGACATGCTGTACACGGATGATGCTTATGTGAATTCCATTGAGTTCCAGCAAAGAAGTCCGATTGTAAAGGCGATGTGCCTTCATATCGCACATGATTGCAACTTAAGATGTGAATACTGTTTCGCATCACAAGGGGATTTTGAGGGGTCCAGATCAATGATGTCCTTTGAAGTCGGTAAAAAAGCACTTGATCTTTTGGTTGAAAAATCGGCAAACCATAGAAATTTGGAAGTAGATTTCTTTGGTGGTGAACCACTCATGAATTTTGAAGTGGTCAAGCAGCTGGTTCAGTATGGCAGAAGCATCGAAGCAGAACATAATAAGAATTTCAGATTCACACTCACGACCAACGGAGTGCTTTTAAATGATGAAAACATTGCTTACATCAATGAGCACATGGAAAACGTCGTTTTAAGTATCGATGGCCGTAAGGAAGTGAATGACAAGATGAGATACACCATAGTTGGCGGTGGATCATATGATGTAATCGTCCCGAAGTTTAAGCAATTGGTAGACTCTCGTGGAGGAAAATCCTATTATGTGAGAGGGACTTTCACCAAGAACAATCTTGATTTTGCAGCGGATGTCATCCATATGGCAGACCTGGGATTCTCAAGTACTTCTGTTGAACCGGTTGTGGCCAGTCCATCTGACCCTTATGCTCTTACAATGGAAGATCTTGAAATCATCAACAAAGAATACGATAAGCTGGCAGAGGAAATCATTGCCAGAAAAAATACAGACAAAGAGTTCGGATTTTTCCACTTTGCGATTGACATGTCACAAGGTCCTTGCGTTGTGAAGCGTCTCTCCGGCTGTGGTGCGGGTTCAGAATATCTCGCCATCACACCTGAAGGAGACATTTATCCGTGTCACCAGTTTGTCGGCAATGACCATTTTAAAATGGGCAATGTCATGGCTGGCATTCTCGATTTCGGATTGACAAAAGAATTTAAGAATGCTCATGTCTACAACAAAGAAAAGTGCAGAAGCTGTTGGGCGAAGTTCTATTGCAGTGGTGGTTGCCATGCAAATGCCTACAACTTCAACAATGACATCTATGTTCCTTATGATTTGGGATGTGAGATGGAAAAGAAGCGAATTGAGAATTCCATATACATTTATGGAAAGCTGAATCAGGAGTAACATGGTAAGGAGGCGGTATCATGATCAGAACTTTTAAGGCTTTTTCGCCTGAAATGGATGAGACAAATTTTTTAGCTGAGACTGCTGTGCTCATCGGGCAAGTTTTTATGGAAGAACATGCAAACGTTTGGTATAATACAGTAGTTAGGGGTGACGTGGAACCTATTAAAATCGGCAAAAACTCCAATGTGCAGGATTTGGTGATGGTTCACACGAGTAGTGGTTTTCCGGTTACGATCGGAAATGACGTCACAATAGGTCATAGCGTTACAATTCACGGCTGTACGATTGAATCCAATGTACTTGTTGGAATGGGTTCCATTATACTTGATGGTGCCCATATCGAAAGTGATGTGATAATAGGTGCTGGATCGTTGGTCCCCCCAGGCAAGAGAATTCCATCGAAGTCTTTGGTTATGGGCTCGCCCGCTAAAGTTGTCAGAACGCTTTCAAAGGAAGAAATAGAGAGCATTGGAAAATCTGCACACCATTATGTGGAATTGTCAAAACAATACATTCAGAAATAGGGAGGCTTCCAAATGAAAGGAAAAAATACGCTCTTATTTTTCCTAATTGTCGCATTGATTGCGGGCACAGCATTTGTCGCAGTCAATGGTTTAACGATCGGTTCGTTAGCAATTGAACCAGTGGGCGATGCCATGAAATTAGGACTGGACATTAAGGGTGGCGTTGTAGTTGTCTACGAAGCGCAAACCGAAGAGGAAGGTGCTGAGCTGGCACGAACCATGGAACAAACCAAACAAATCATCAGTAGACGTGTCAATGAACTTGGACTGACTGAACCTATCATAACACTTCAAGGTGATGATCGAATCAGAATCGAACTTCCGGGTGTGGACAATGCCCAGGATGCCATTGACATCATAGGAAAGACAGCACTTCTCGAATTCGGACTCGTTACAGGTCCTGTTCCCGCTATTGAAGGATTGCCAGCAACCACTATCGATTATGAGACTATTCTTACAGGTACCAACATTTCAGATGCTTTCGTGTCACAAGATGAATTCAATGCACCTGTCGTTTCACTGGAATTTGACACAGTAGGTACGGGTTTGTTCTTTGAAGGCACAAAAAAAGCGATAGACAATCCAGACAAATCAGGACAAATTGCAATTATTTTAGATGGTGAAATTATTTCAGCACCATATACTAGAATCGTTATTTCAGATGGTAAAGCCATTATTCAAGGTAGCTTCAGTTATGAATCAGCCAACAATTTGGCGATGCTCATCAGAGGCGGTGCCCTCCCGGTTCAACTCGACGAAATTCAAACTTCTGTCATCGGACCGACACTTGGACTCGACTCACTTAAATCAGCAATCAATGCCGCAATCGTAGGATTGTTGCTGGTTATAGGATATATGATCATATTTTATCGAATTCCAGGAATTATCGCTTCAATCGCGTTGACGCTTTATGCTTGTATCATTGTATTTGCGATGATCGGATTCAATGCGACGTTGACATTACCAGGTGTTGCCGGTATTGTACTCTCACTGGGTATGGCGGTGGATGCCAATGTCATCATATTTGAACGACTCAAGGAAGAAATGAAATCTGGAAAATCGCTAAGAGCGAGTATTGATAGCGGCTTCCACAGAGGAATGCGCACAATCATCGACTCAAACGTAACGACATTCATCGCAGCACTCATCTTATTTGCTTTTGGTGAAGGTCCGATCAAGGGTTTTGCAGTCACTTTGATGATCGGTATCGTTTCGAGTATGTTCACGGCAGTAATAATTACCAAAACACTTTTAAAACTGTCACTTGGATTTTCAGATCGTAAAAAACTTTATGGATCAAGGGGGTAGTGACGGTGAGAAATATAAATGTGACTAAAA
>JAWSUW010000015.1:22351-31583 GCA_033549245.1 Bacillota bacterium
GTGGTTTTCCATTTCAGGTGCGGTCATCCTTGTCGGTTTGATCATCATGTTGATCAATGGTCTTAACTTTGGAATCGACTTCACAGGCGGCACGATGATGCAAATCGATCTCGGTAAAACCGTTGAAGTTTCTGAAATAAAGGATGTCATTGCGGAGTTTGATCTGAATGCGGATATCATACACGCAGGAACTGAAAGCAATGAAGTGATCATCAAGACCAAAGCTTCCCTGAGCAATACTGAGAGAATCGAAATATTTGAGGTTCTCAAAGCGGAATATGGCCTTGCAGATGAAGCTTTTAGAGGTGCGGAACAATTCGGACCGGCCATTGGAGCTGAAATAAGAAATCGTGCACTTTTGGCGGTTGTCATCGCATCCGTAGCCATGCTTTTATACATCTCTGTAAGATTTGAGACAGTATTTGGCCTTGCGGCTGTCATAGCACTTATTCATGATGTTTTGATCCTGCTTTCAGTTTACGCGATTTTCAGAATTTCAGTGAACTCATCTTTTATCGCAGCAATCCTCACAATTGTAGGTTACTCGATCAATGATACGATTGTCGTATTTGACAGAGTTCGCGAGAATGTGAAAAGAGAGAAGGGCAAATCCCACTTTGAAGTGGCTGACATGTCCATCAGTCAGACTATTACTAGAACCATCAACACATCACTTACAACTTTGGTTGTTATCGGATCGCTTTTCGTATTTGGTGTGTCGTCCATCAGGGAGTTCGCATTCCCACTTCTCGCGGGTGTTGCTGTAGGAACTTATTCCTCAATATTCATCGCGAGTCCTGTATGGGCACTCTTAAGACATAAAATCAGCAGAAAAGACGCTTACGCTGCTAAATAATAGGGTATCAATGAAATGCGCAGTGGCTTTGTATCACTTGCGCATTTTAGCCCTATGTACATAAAAACTGGAGGTGTATTATGCAATTTTATATCGTATTGTCCTTAATATTCGGAATCTTGATCACTTTGTTCGCGCTTTTCAACTCGGCGGTTGTCGCAGTGAATTTCTTTTTTGCCGAAGTACAGATCCCACTTGCTCTCGTAATCATCGCTTCCGCTTTGATTGGTGCCATCACTATGCTTATTTTCGATACGTTCAGACGCATCAAAGCCGGTAAAAATCTGAAAGACATGACTAAAAAAGTTAATGGATTTGAAAAAGAAATGTCTGCAAAGGATGAGACTATCCAAAAACTTGAAGATACACTCAAACAAAAAGAACAGATTCTCAACAGCCAGGTGGAGATCATCGATGCGCTCAAGATGAATCAAGAAAAGACAACAGTAAACAACGAAAATGAAAATGAAACGGTGATTTAATGATATTTCAAAACGCGATATGGCAGTACCCGAAAACAGATGACAATAAAATAAAAGACGTGATGAAAGTTTACAATTGTTCTGAAATTGTGGCTCAATTGCTGATTGAACGCAAACTTGACACTAAAGAAAAGGTGGATCGGTTTTTGAATCCGACACTTGAGGATTTGCACGACCCTTTTCTGCTTTCGGATATGCCACTTGCTTTTGAAAGAATCAAACTTGCAATAGAGCGCAAGGAATCCATCTGGATTTATGGCGATTATGATGTGGACGGGATTACTAGTATAGTAATCCTCAGCAAGTATTTTGAATATGTCGGTCATCCTGCAAATTTTTATATTCCGAATAGGCAAGATGAAGGATATGGCATCAGTGAACAAGGACTGGAATGGATCAAATCGGAAGGTGGCGAACTTGTCATCACAGTGGACTGCGGAATTACCGCGGTTGAGCAGGCTCGGTTTGCATCGGAAATTGGACTTGATTTGATCATAACAGATCACCATGAATGTCAGGACGTTTTGCCTGATGCTGTTGCTGTAGTGAATCCGAAGCGTGGAGGATATCCGTTTGACATGTTGGCTGGTTGCGGAGTTGCGCTCAAATTGACTCAAGCCATGCTCGGGGAGGCGTTTTACTCATTTTATCCAAATGTGATTGATATTGCCGCCCTTGGAACAGTTGCTGACATAGTGCCACTTGTCGATGAGAACAGAATCATCACACGAATCGGCCTTGAATACATGATGCACACTTCAAATCCTGGAATCCAAGCCTTGATTTCTGAGACGAATCTGACTGGGAAGGAAATTACATCCGGTCATATTGGATTTGTGATTGCACCAAGAATAAATGCTTCCGGACGTATTGGCAACCCGAGTATCTCTGTTGAGATGTTGCTTGAAGATGATTATTTCAAAGCACTGGAAATTGCCAAAAAACTGAGTGAACTCAATGCTGAAAGACAAGCCCAAGAACGTGAGATCATGGAAGAAGCTGAAAATTATATTCAAAATTCAATTGATCTTGATCAAGCCAGAATTTTACTTGTGATAGGAGAAAATTGGCATACGGGGATTATCGGAATTGTCGCGTCGAAACTTTCTGAGAGGTATTTGAGACCTACTGTGGTCCTCAATACCTGTGGTGATAGCGCAAAAGGATCAGCAAGAAGCATAGAGGGCATCAGTATTTATGAAGTACTGTTCTCATTCAAGCACTTATTTGATAAGTTCGGGGGGCATGAACAGGCCGCAGGGCTAAGCCTCAGTCTTGAGAATGTCGAAATTTTAAAACATTCATTGCTGGAATATGGAATTCAGAATATTCCCAAATATAAATTGGTTGCATCGCGTCGTGTCAATGGCATTTTGAAGCCACACATGGTGACCCATCAATTGGTGGATGAGATAGAAAGTCTAAAGCCATTTGGTGTGGGCAATCCCAAACCACAATTCGTATTTGAGAATTTGAAAATAGACGACTACCGATTGATCGGCAAAGGACAAAATCATCTGAAAATGGTTGTCAATGACGGGGTACGTGTCTATGATGCTCTTGCATTCAACAAGGCCGAATCAATCTCTGCACTTAGAAAAACAGATCGAATTCACCTTTTGCTCAATCTGGAAAAAAACAATTTCATGGGTGTTGAAACCATTCAACTTCTGGTTCAGGATTTGATTAAAGATAAGATGCCGATCAAGGAACATCTAGAAGCTAAGGTTCAAAACGCAATATATGAATTTTACAAGATAAATCAAACAGTGAGCATTGATTCAAAATTTACATCTGTGGATACATTTGATATAATGTTTCATGGTGCATGTGATTGGCCTTTGCTTGTTTATTCACTGGAAGGGCTGATCGAGTTCAAGGATTACGTGATGAGAAGCAATATCACGAATTATACGATTCATTTCAATCACTTGGTGGAAAGAGAACGCCGAGAGGGTTATCTCGACGTGATTTTTATGCCTGTTGAATTTGGTGGTGAATCCGCATTCTATGTTGATGGCGGACGATCGATCTCCAGTTTTATTCCCAATAGGGAAGATCTTGTATATTTTTATAAGCAGAGTGCCGGATTCAATCAGACGACACTGCCTGTATTGGCTGACAAACTGAGAATGACTCAGTGTAAAATTTTATTTTGCCTTGATTTATTGAATCAGATGAACCTGCTCAACTATGAAATTTTCAATTCGTCACTTCAGTTGAATTTTTTACCTAAACCTAAAAATAAGATGGATTTGGAGCAAGTGCCTTTGTTTCAAAGTCTTTCTAGAGAAATATAAATTGAGTGAAATTAAGGAGGAACACATGGATATTAAATCAAAGATCAGAGTAATAGAAGATTTTCCAAAAGCGGGAATCAGTTTTAAGGATATAACGACATTGCTTCTTGATGGAGCGGCATACAGGGAAGCTGTACTTACATGTATCGACCAGCTTAAAGATGTCGAATACGATTTGATCATTGGACCAGAAGCCAGAGGATTCTTGCTCGGAGCGCCTATGTCAGTTATAACTCAAAAGGGTTTTATACCGGTTAGAAAGCCTGGAAAATTGCCAGCTGAGACCATTCAACATAAATATGTCCTCGAGTATGGCACCGATATTTTGGAAATCCATAAGGACGCCATAAAACCAGGGGCAAAAGTACTGGTTGTGGACGACTTGCTCGCTACAGGCGGTACTGCGAAAGCTGTGTGTGAACTCGTTGAAAAATTGGGTGGTGTGGTAGCCGGACTCGCATTTCTCATTGAACTGGACTTCCTTGATGGAAGAAAAGTACTTGAAAAGTACGATGTATTCTCAGTAGTCTCGTATGAGTCTTAAAAAACAGTTGTAATGCCTCTGATAAATCTGTAAAATAAATGTAAAGTAGTCCGTTCAAATATTTTGGACGGACTATTATTAATACGTAGAAAGTTGTAGATGGTGTGGTTATGAACTTAGAAGGATATTTGTCAAAAGTAAAAAAATATGCGCCATATGTGAACCTTGATCAAATTGCCAAGGCTTATGAGTTTGGCGACAAGGCACATACGGGACAGCTGAGAAAAGACGGAACGCCTTTCTTCAACCACCCAGCCAGTGTGTCTTTGATACTTGCGGAACTTGAGATGGATGAAGAAACCATTATCGCCGCACTTTTACACGATACAGTGGAAGATACGGATGTTACTTTACAGGAAGTCAAAAGGCTATTTGGAGAAGAAGTTGCCACCTTGGTGGACGGCGTCACCAAACTTGCCGTCATCAACTATGAAACCAAGCAGGAACAACAAGTTGAGAACCTTAGAAAAATGTTTTTGGCCATGTCTGGGGACATCAGAGTCATTTTGATCAAACTTGCTGACAGACTTCACAATATCAGAACACTTGGTGCGATGACACCGGAAAAGCAGAAGGAAAAAGCGGAAGAAACACTAGAGATATTCGCACCGATCGCGCACCGTCTAGGGATCTCCAAAATCAAATGGGAACTGGAAGATCTTAGTTTAAAACACTTGGATCCTGAAGGCTACCGCGAACTTGTCAGAAAAGTGGACAGAAAACGTACTGAGCGCGAATCTATAATCAACGATTATATCCATCAAATCAGGAAGTCTTTGACTGACCTGAATTTGAAGTTCGAAATATATGGCAGACCGAAGAATTTTTACAGTATATATAAGAAAATGAAGTATGGACACAAAGAATTCGATGAGATCTACGATCTTACCGCTATTCGAATTGTGTGTGAGGACATAAAGGATTGTTATAGTGCTCTTGGAGCCGTACACACACTTTGGAAGCCGATTCCTGGTCGATTCAAGGATTATATCGCCATGCCAAAGCCCAATCTCTACCAGTCCCTGCATACGACACTTATGGGCAACGGTGAACCTTTTGAGATTCAAATCAGGACCAGAGAAATGCATGAAATTGCTGAATTCGGTATTGCTGCTCACTGGAAATATAAAGAAGGTTCTAAAAAATCACATAATGAAATGGAACAAAAGATTTCTTCATTTAGACAAATGATGGAATGGCAAAGTGACCTCAAAGATCCAAGTGAATTCATGAATTCACTTAAATTGGATCTTTTCAATACAGAAGTTTTCGTGTTCTCACCAAAGGGTGAGGTTGTGGATTTGCCAGTTGGCTCCACACCAGTGGATTTCGCTTACAAGATCCACTCCGAAGTCGGAAATAAATGCGTTGGAGCAAAAGTCAACGGACGAATTGTTCCACTTAATTATGGGCTTCAAAATGGCCAACGCATTGAAATCATGACAGCAAAGAACTCAAATGGACCATCAAGAGACTGGCTCAAGTTTGTAAAGAGCACCCAAGCCAAACAAAAGATCAAACAATGGTTCAAGAAAGAACGTCGAGAAGAAAATGTTGAAAATGGAAGAGACATCATAGTCGGTGAACTCAGAAAGCAGAATTTACCGGTTAAAGCGGTTCTCAATGAAGATTATCTTGATCAGATTTTAAGAAGACTCAGTCTAAAAAATATTGATGATATGTATAACGCAATCGGTTATGGTGGTATACTCACCAGTCAGGTTGTTCCAAAGATCAAAGAAAAGTATTTTAAAGAACAAAGGGATGAGCAAGCCAAAAACAAACCAATCGCCGAACGAGTTGAAGAGATGCCCAAGAAAAAAGTTGTCAAACGAAATGAGACGGGCATAGTCGTCAAAGGCATTGATGACATATTGGTGCGATTCGCAAAATGTTGTTCTCCGGTTCCCGGTGATGATATTATCGGATATGTGACAAGAGGCCGTGGAGTGACTATTCACAGAAGCGACTGTGAGAACTTCGAGAAAACAGATGACTCTGAAAACAGATACATCGAAGTGGCTTGGGCTGACAATAACGCATCTTCGTACACAACCAGTGTTCAGGTCGTTTCATCAGACCGAAAAGGACTTCTCTCAGAAATCACGATTCTTATGCAAGACATGGATATGATGATGACAGGAATCAATGCAAAAATTGATAAAAACGGTATTGCAATAGTGAATATCTCAATTGAGATTTCAGACATTGAAGAATTGAATAAACTTATGCGTAAATTGAAAGCGCTTGAGGAAGTCATAGAAGTCAAGCGTGTGAGTTCTTAAGTGGGAGGCGAAGGTGAGAGCAGTAATACAACGGGTTAACCGCTCTTCTGTCATAGTGGATGGGAAAGTGGTCGGCGAAATCGGAAAAGGACTCAATGTCCTACTTGGTATTGAAGACGGCGATTCTGAAAAGGACGTCGTTTATATGGTTGAAAAAATTGTCAATTTGAGAATTTTTGAAGATGATCAAGAAAAAATGAACTTATCTTTGTTGGACGTGAAAGGTGAAATGCTTTGCATATCCCAATTTACGCTGATGGGAGATTGTAGAAAAGGCAGACGACCAAGTTTCAGCAGTGCGGCCAGACCGGAAGAAGCCAATGCTTTGTATGAAAAATTTGTGCAGGCAGTTGGAGATACGGGGATCAAGGTTGAGACTGGAACGTTCCAGGCACATATGATTGTCGATATCGAGAACGATGGTCCGGTAACTATGCTCGTGGACAGTAAAAGAGGCTTTTAGTAGAATAAAGGAGGCACCAATGTTACTTGAAAAAATTGCAGTGGGATCATATGCTGCAAATTGTTATATCCTCGGTGATGAGGGTTCAAAGGAAGCTATAGTGGTTGATCCCGGCGCTGAGGCAGATAGAATATTTAAAAAAATCACCGACAAATCACTTGTTGTCAAATATATAGTACTCACTCATGGTCATGGGGATCATATAGGTGCTGTGGAAGCACTTAAAACTATGACCGGTGCACAGGTTCTGATTCATCATGACGATGCATACATGCTTGAGGATTCCAGTAAGAATTTCACGAGTTCCATTCATGGCAATTCAATCGCCTTCAAAGCGGATCGAACTATCGGAGACGGCGATGTCATTCAAATTGGTAAAATCAAGATCAAAGTTTTGCACACACCTGGCCATACCTATGGTGGTATATGCCTTTATGTCCCAAGTGAAAAAATTGTCATCACTGGTGACACTTTGTTTTATGGATCGGTTGGACGTTCTGACCTCGAAGGAGGAGATCACAAGCAAATGATCAGTGGAATCATAAAACAATTGATGAAACTGGAGGATGAAGTGATTGTTTACCCTGGACATGGCGCAAGCACTTCCATTGGGTTTGAACGCAGAAAAAATCCGTTCATCCAAGGATAGGAGAAGCCATGATTGTATATGAACATGGGAACACCTTGAATTACGAATTGAAACTGATTCTGGAATTGTTTTTACCTCAATCTCAAATTCAGTACACCGAGGATAAAGACAATTTTCATGATGCCGTCACCGGTGGAGCTTTCGGACTGACCGTCGAAACTGGTAACGAAGTAACGGTTATAAGTTCCATTGAGGCGTTTTCAGCTAAGGTTCTTGAAGAGAGGACCTTATTTGCGTTGGAGGACTCACCAAAAAACCAGTTCAAGAAACATATTTACCAGTTGATGTCACAGTCTTTTGAATCACTCAGCAAATGGGGGACCCTTGTCGGCATAAGACCGGTAAAAATCGTCCATGAACTTTTGGATAAAAATATTCAACTTCACGAGATCAAACCGATAATTGCTGAGGAATATCTGGTGTCACCCGAAAAAATCGATCTGTTGATTGAAACAGCTCTAAGGGAAAGACCGCACCTTTATCCTCACAATCCAGATTTGATTTCACTATATATCTGTATTCCATTTTGCCCGACGAGATGTCTATATTGCTCGTTTCCATCCAATGATCTACAAAAAAAGGGCAAACTCTTACCGATTTATTTGGATAAACTGATTGAAGAACTTGATTTTGCAGTCAGGGAATTGAAAAGAAACGGTAAGACCATAGATTGTGTCTACGTAGGAGGCGGAACCCCGACTTCACTGGATGAAGATCAACTGGAGCGTCTTTTAAGCCGAATCGGTGAGCATGTGAAGAGAGATGAAATCAAGGAATTTACTGTGGAAGCGGGACGACCGGATACGATTACACTGAAAAAACTGGAAATCATGAAAAGTTATGGCGTTGACCGGATCTGCATCAATCCTCAGACTATGAACGACCAAACTTTGATTACAATAGGTAGAGACCACGGAGCCGATCAAATTACAGATGTGATGCGACTCGCGAGGAGTGTGGGATTCAAGACCATCAATATGGATTTGATCATGGGACTTCCTGGTGAAACCGTGGATGATGCTGAAAAAACGGTGGAGAGCATCATCAAAATGGCCCCTGAGAATATAACGGTGCATACTCTGGCAGTCAAGCGTGCATCTGCACTCAACGAGTCACGAGAAAGTGTTGAACTGGCTCATGATTCAACAGTTGAAGCCATGCTGGAGCGTTGTGATGCAAGACTCAGAGCAGTGGGGCATACGCCTTATTACATGTACAGACAAAAGAAGATGATCGGTCATCTTGAAAACATTGGATATGCGCTAAAAGGACACTCGTCTCTTTACAATATGAGAATCATGGAAGAAAAACATACCATCATCGCACTTGGAGCGGGAGCTGTTTCAAAACTCTGTTATCCTGAAGAAAATAGACATGAAAGAGTAGCCAATTTCAAGGGACTTGAAGATTATATCAATCGTTTCGAAGAAATTCTGGAAAAGAAGAAAGTAATCAATTCATTATAATTAAGTTGGAGGCCAAAATGGGAGAAGCATTAAACGGATTAAAGCGGACGCATTACTGCGGAGAGATGAAAGAAACACATATCGATGAGCAAGTGACACTTATGGGATGGGTTCAAAAAAGAAGAAATCTCGGTGGCTTGATTTTTGTGGATTTACGCGATCGTACGGGCATTTGCCAAATTGTTTT
>JAWSUW010000016.1:0-16554 GCA_033549245.1 Bacillota bacterium
GCTTGATCTTCCTTTTTAAGTAAAACTTTGGGAGCAAAAACGACACAATGAGTGTCAACAGTACGAGCACAACATCTTTTGTGATTGCAAAGACGAGAAAACTGAATGCAGCGACAAACAAGGCTCTGAAAATCATGAATTCCTCATAGGTGAAAGGCACATCCGCTTGAGTGACAATCAGATTTCTTTTCTTCCTTTTATTGGGGTCTTTTTGTGCACTAGACATCCAATTTCCAATTTTGCCAATTGGACCTTTTCTGATAGGCCTAGATGTCTTTACAACTTCGACCGTGTCGTCATATGCCTTGAGTTTATCCAGCGCTTTTTCTTTTGAGGACATTCTACCGAATATTCCCAGCAGAAAAAGCAATAAACTGAAGAATAAAGTGATTGCCGCTATGATCTTCATAAGATTACCACCTTTTATAATTCAAAGAGATGACCTGGCACATGAATGCCATGCTCCCTAAGTGTTTTCAGACAAGTTGGCATGATTCCGGTGAACTGGAAGTCCCCGATGACTTTCCCTTTGGAATCGACACCTTTCTGTTCATATCTGTATATATCCTGGAGTATGATCACATCGCCCTCCATTCCGAGCACCTCAGTAATATGAGTGATGCGTCTGCTCCCGTCTTGAAGTCTCGCTTGTTGTACTATTAAATTTACAGCTGATGAAATCTGATCTCTGATGGCCTTAACCGGTAGGTTCATCCCTGACATAAGTACCATGGTCTCAAGTCTGGAAAGCATATCTCTCGGGGAGTTGGCGTGACCTGTGGTTAAAGATCCATCATGGCCAGTGTTCATAGCCTGGAGCATATCCAGTGCCTCTCCGGAACGCACCTCACCGACAACGATTCTGTCGGGGCGCATACGCAAACTGTTCTTAACAAGATCTCTGATGGTGACTTCACCTTTGCCCTCGATGTTGGGAGGTCTAGTCTCAAGTCTTACAACGTGTGGTTGAGGTAGTTGAAGCTCCGCCGCATCCTCTATGGTGACTATACGATCATCTGCGGGAATAAATGATGAAAGTACATTGAGTGTGGTGGTTTTACCACTACCTGTACCCCCTGACACCACCACATTGAGCCGGCCTTCAACACAAGCTCTTAAAAACTCAGCCATCTTGGAATTAAGCGTTCCAAACCCAACCAAGTCACTGATTTTAAATGGATCTTCAGCAAACTTTCTAATAGTAAGCGTCGGACCATCAATTGCGAGAGGAGGAATAATGGCGTTGACACGGGATCCATTAGCGAGTCTGGCATCCACCATTGGAGAACTTTCATCTACGCGTCTGCCAATTGAAGATACGATTTTCTTGATGACGTGCATGATATGGTTGTTGTCTTTGAATCTTGCATCTGACTTCACCAGTTTTCCATTCATCTCAACATAAATGCGATCAGGACCATTCACCATAATCTCAGTGACGTTGCTGTCCTGAAGCAATACTGTGATTGGACCAAACCCGACTATTTCATCCGTAAGTTCTTCGAGAATCCTTTTCTTTTGATTGGGAGTCATATTAAGTGATTCTTTTTCAATATTCGCAAGGAGAATCGTTCTCAGATCATTCTTAAACGTCTCGTTTGAGTCACTGATTTCATTGAAGTCTATATTAAGTTCCTGAATGACCTGATATTGAATCTTCATTTTAAGGTCAGTATATGGATCGCGTTCCCTTTCGGCAGGATTGGACGATTTTCTTTCTGTTTGTTGCTCTTCAAGTCTTTTCTTTAATGACATGTGTCCACCTTCTTAATCTATCAGTAATGCATCACAAAGTGCCTTAAATGGTTTCTTGAGACTGTTTTTCGTCATTGCAAATGGAATGCCTGTATTGATGGCGTTTCTGACTAGCTTGATATCCTCTGGTATGAATCCCAGTATCTCGTAATCAAATGCCTTTTGGACATTACCTTTAGATATACCGAATTTGTCATCGGACATATTGATCAAAAGCTTGATTTTGCTGTAATCGTAATTCAAGGTCTGCATGACTTTAAGGCATACCTTGGTATTTTTAATTCCTGTGACTTCTTGGTTGGACACAATAACGACCTTTTCTGAGAGGTCGAGTGCCACAAGGGTCACTTCATCAAAATTGACGCCTGTATCTATGACTATAATCTCATAATGTCTTTTTACAAGTTCCAAAAATTTATGTACGCGATCTTTTGAGATATACTCCGCAGATTCAGGGTCTTTGGGGGCAAACAAAAAATCAAGGCCTTCCGCATATGAGAACAAATAGGACGATACATCCGTAAATTCTTCAATCGGACTGTCATCCATCAGTTCCTTGATGGTGGTTTCATTTTGCCTGTTCATCATGAGCGCAATGTCTCCAAACCGAAGATCCAGGTCGACAATCAACACTTTTTTACTGAGCATTTCATGAAATGTGATGCCTGCGTTTAGTGCGACCGAAGTATTACCCACACCGCCCTTTGCGCTGAAAAAACTGATGATTTTGGCATCATAGACTTTTTCATTGGAAACACTCACCGGTGCAAGCAGTTTGCCTCGCTCAAAAGTGGTCTCGATGGTCTCTATGAGTTCCACCATGTCCACAGGTTTCATGACATAAGCCTTTGCACCGGCGAGCATGGCTTTTTTGAGGTATTCGGTCTCATGTTGCACACTCATCATGATGACCTGAACATGAGGATACAGACCTGTGATCACCTCAGTGGCCTCAAGTCCGTTCATCACTGGCATGTTGATGTCCATCAGTACAATATCTGCTTTCTTGCGTTTAAACGTATCTAGGACTTCCTCACCATTTTCACATGTTGCGACAATCTCATAATCCAGCCGACTTGCTCCTAACATTTTTACGATCATATCGCGCATATCTTTTACATCGTCTGCTATTATGATTTTAATCGGCATTCTCTACCCCACCTTCTTCAAGAACAGGTATTTTGATGCCCGTTCCAGCTAAAATCATGTTTTCATCATCGATTTTGTTGACTTGTTTGAGCAATTGAACATATGCGGGTGTGCCATAAAATTTATTGCTAATTGTCAAAAGTGTGTCCCCGAATTCAACCGTATAATATAGATATTTGCTGTATACGAACTCACCAGGTGTTATATTGCCTTCATCCAGACCTTCGAACTCGTACTCAGGGAAGAAATCTTTGAGTTGTTTGGTGTCATTAAGTAACAGTTCCTGCCAAATCACGCCACTTGTAGTATAGATAAAATCATCTTCAAGAGGTCTAAGTGCAAGATCAATCATCCCGATATCTTTTGCTAAAATGAGGGTCTCAACATCCATGATCGGTATTGATAGAGTCGCCAAATAGGAAGCAACCTGACCTTCATCAGCAGGTAAATTCGCAGTGTCTTCTTTTCTGCTTAGGGTTCTGTCAATTGCCAGAACTTCTATGTTTTGCAGCATGATCTTTGCGATTTCCGGTCTTATGATTCTACCTTGCTCTGTAATTTGTGGTAAGAAAACAACTACATCCACTCGATCTCCAGGTTCAATTAGTTTACTGACTCCTGTTGACCCTGTCACACTCACTGAGACCGCTCTGTTGCTTCCTGAGATTTTTATGCTTAATACATCAGAAATGTCTTCAATGAGAGCGTTCGGATTGATTTGTTGATTTTCAAAGATTTCTGTTCTGGTGTATTGTCCGACCACTTCTTCTGATGTCAGGAAGGATCCTTCAATCACCCCCTGCTTTGGCAGTTCAACAATTTTGACCATTTCATCAGTAATCAGCGTCCTTGATGGGATATCAAAGCTTGCCACCAAAACATTTGTTGTATCAAGAGTAACCTCTTGCGGCTCTTCGAGCTGGCTCAAATAAATATAAAGTGTTCCTGCACCAATCAGTGCCAATAAAAATGCGAGTATAAACAATCCTTTAGATGACTTTTTCATGGCTTTCTCCTCAATTCACTAATTTTACTCCGTACACGCCATGATCTTCCGCATCAGGGTCAATGGCGCCATTCACTACAAATTTTACAAATCTTGCATCGATGTTGATCTTTCCGGATTGGTTGTAGACATTTTCAACGAAGACTTGAGCAAACCCGGTAACTTTAATATACCCACGACCACCAATCTCAAGCGTGTCAACGAGTGGAATTGTCCACATTCTGTCAGATTTTCTCGAATGATCTTCAAAACTCTCATAAATGCTGTTGATATAAGCTTTAAGTTGGTTGGACACACTGGCCATGTTACCAGGCTCAGTTGGGACTTCATCTCCTACTTTGAGTTCACCGGCATATCCAAAAAAAGCATTGTATTCATAAACACTATTACCCGTTCCTCCAAGCGCTACAACACCAAAATTGCCATTGTAACTGTCACCGGCACCTTGCTTGAGTGTGATCAGGTCACCATAAGTGTACTCAAAATCTTCTACTGCAAATGGTCTGATGCCGCCTTTGACACTTTTAATCGGTGCGATGATTGCCTTTGAGGTGGCACCAACATTGGAACTGTCCACACCAAGTACTTTCATGAAATAATGTTGCACATTTCTGTTACCTTTAATTTCAATGGATTTGAGGTCTGCCCCTATTTCAATGGTCACCTCATCCAGTGGCACATCATTTTGAATGAGGTAACTTTCAGCTGAAGCTCTTGCCGTCATGCTACCTTCAGTCAGATCTTGCGCTGCCGCAAGCACTGCGGAATCCAAAGCGTTGGATAGTTTTGTTCTCTCAGCATAGGCGACGCCTATGTCTATGGTCAGTCCACTGAATCCGAGAATGGCCACCATCATGAGTGCCATCAATATGGAAACGTTGCCTTTTTCAGAATCTATAATAAGTTTCTTAAACATAAGATCACCTCTTTCATTCCACCCTCATGACCGTTTTTGCCTCCAGCGGTATGCCGTTTGATATAATGCCATCCAGAAATGGAGTTAGTAACGAATACTGATAAGTCACCACCACTTCCACCGAATCCCCTCTACCTCTACCGGCTTCTGTTGGAGTGATTACAATGGTCAGTTTTGCGGAGTCCAAATTCGGGGCGATTTCTGTTGCTCGAATCGCAGCCTCCGCATCGGTTCCCCCGAGACTGGCATAACGGGCGGCTTCCCTTGAGATATTGTTGAGCGTGAGATAGTTGTTGAACATGAATCCGAATTCGATGATGCCCATAATAATCAACAATAGCACAGGAAGAATGAGCGCTAATTCGACCATCGCCTGACCATCATCTTTTTTAAACAATTTGATCATAACATCCTCCTTGCCATATTGATGAAAAAAAGCTCTAACCTTTGGAAGATTAGAGCTGCTTAACGGGCTCAAAGCCTCGATTAATTTGAAATTATCACGGTGCTGGTGCTCCTGTAGGTGCTTCACCCAATCGATCAGTGATATTCTCAAATATCTGAGCGATTTGAGGTCCTAAAAGAATAAGTGCTGCAATTACAACAATCGCAATCAGTGCGATGATGAGTGCGTACTCAACCATACCTTGTCCTTCTTCTTTCTTAAAAAAGCTTTTTGCGTAAACTTTCATCATATGCATCATATTCATCATATCCGTATCCTCCTAATTATCGGGTAACTTTCTGTTACGCCGTTCCCTGTTTGATGTTCTTATTTTACTACGAGAACTTAACATTTCATAGAATCGCAAGACCCTATGTGTGGGGAAGAAGGTCACTTCCTAGAAGGGACTTTGGTCCCCACTTTCTAACTTCAAGCTGGATAGTGTTTGGATATCTCATTTTCTATGGCATATATGGTCGCTTGGACGCGATCACCTACTCCGATTTTTTTAAAGATTCTGGTGGCATTGTTCTTGATCGTCTTCTCGGAAAGAAAGAGTTCTTCTCCAATTTCCCTGTTGCTAAAGCCTTTCGATATGAAATAAAGAATTTCAATTTCGCGTTCTGAAAGCATATCGAAGTGTGATCCTTTTGTATGAATATTGACCACCTTGTTGAACAAAACGGAAACCAACGACTTATCGATGTATTTTTCACCTTCTGATACGCTAATAATGGCCTCAATCAGTTCCACCGGAGGGGATCCTTTTAAAATATACCCGTCAGCACCTATTTCAATCGCTTCCATTAAAGTTTTTTGGTCATTTTCAACCGTTAAAAAGACAACACGGGTATTTATTACGTTTTTTTTGATCAATTTGAGCACTTCGATTCCTGTCATTCCCGGCATATTGATGTCCATAAGTAGGACATCGGGTTTGTATGCATTTAGCAATGGCACAATGGAATGGCCCTCATCCGCCTCACAAATGACATTGATTCGTGCTTCAAGACTTAGTAAGGATTTTAGACCTTGCCTGATCAACGCATGGTCATCTGCTATAAGTACTTTGATAGGGTTTACACTCGAATCATTCATCATGTTCTGTGACCTCTCGTGTGACTGGGAGTTTTATAGTGACAGTGGTTCCTTCTCCAGATTTGGAATGGAACTTGATTTCGCCTTTAAATTGCTCGACTCTTTCGTATATACCCAATAAGCCATAAGATATCTGCTTCTTTCTAAGTTTTGCAAGTGTTCCTTCCACATCAAATCCGATTCCATCGTCCATTACAATGAGTCTCATATATTTGGTGCCATATTCAATGGAAATGATGATGTTTTTACACTGAGCATGCTTTTTGATATTATTCAACAGTTCCTGTACCAACCTATATACAGCCACTTTGATAATCGGCTCAATTTCATTGATCACCTTACCGCTTTTGAATTGTACGGCAACATTATTTTCCCTGCCATATTCAAAAACATAGGACTCAATTGTTGCAGAAAGTCCCAAATCCTCAAGAGACATCGGTCTCAAATCGTGGATGATCTCTCTGACTTCCTTAAGAGCTTTTCTTGAAAGCTCCTTGAGTTCCTTAAGTTCATCAAGCCCCTTGTGTACATCGGATTGCATGAGCATTTCACAAAAGTCGGCTTTCATGACGATACTGGCTATGAACTGTGCCGGACCATCATGAATATCTCTAGAGACTCTCAGTCGCTCATTCTCCTGCGCTTCGAGAATCTTGACTCCTATGGACATCGGATCCATCCCCGCATCACCCAATGCTGATAGAATCTCTCCTTTGAGATATGTCGCAGCAACAGTGACTTGATGGACCACCTGTTCAGCGTTGTGAATATTCTTAAGTGACCTTTTGAGGGACACTTCAATAATTGATCTTCTTTGCTTTAAAAGTTGTTCTTCTTTTTCGGCGGACATCAGATCGACTTTGACATCGGTCGCATTCTCATAAGCTCTTTTGATATCGGCTTCCTTATATGTCTTGAAGTCTTTGGAAACATCGGCAAGGTGCTTACGGACCAATTTGTCCTTGAGCATCAGCCGATCCACTTCCATGATAACCTGATCCACCTTGTTTTTCAGAACGTTCAACTCTTGACTGAGCATCTCATATTCATCACGTGCGGTTTCAACGATTTCAATCAATTGATTCTTACTTTTATCTATCGTGACAATAATTTCCCCCATGATTTTATTCACTTGCGTTAAATCAATCAATTTAGCCATGTGTTACCCCCATATATAATATTTTAACGAATCTGTCATAGGTATGCAAAACAAATTTTACAATATTGTCGCATGATTTGGGTATTCATAATATAATAGTCAAAAGGAGATCATATAATTATGTTTGAAAGCTTACTGCCAGACGATTTGCAACCATGGCGTGAACTGCTGCTGATCCATAAATTTGCGGTCGATGAAATCAGGACACGTCTGAACAACCTGGATGAAGAATTCCAAAACATCCATGATTACAACCCCATTGAACATATTACCTATAGGGTCAAGCATCCTAACAAGATTCAAGAAAAATTGACGCGCCTCGGTCTTGAGCCAACAATAGAAAATGCCCGCAGCCAAATATTTGATATTGCAGGAATACGGATTATATGTGCATTCACAAAAGACATATATGATGTCTATGAAATGATCCGTGGGCAATCCGACCTAAAAGTGGTGGAAGTCAAAGATTATATAGAACATCCGAAAGACAACGGCTATAAAAGTCTACACGTTCATATTGAAGTGCCAGTCTATCTTAGCAATGGTGTGGTCCGCACGAGAGTTGAGATTCAGCTCAGAACCATTGCGATGGATTTTTGGGCGAGCGTGGAGCACAAACTCTATTATAAATACCGAGACAAATCACCATCAAAAATTCAAACCGAACTCAAAGAATGCGCCGATTTGATCTCAGAACTAGATGATCGAATGTATGCACTTAAAAAACTGATTACTTGTCTTGAAAATGACACCGGAGAAAAATGTAAGGATGAGGATTATATTGCCGAGTATTTTTAGGAGGTCAAATGAAACTGAGCGATCGTATGGAGCGAATGAAACACAGAGCGTCTCTCGCAAAAGGGGATGCTCCTTGTGCACTCGTTCTGAAAAATGGAAAGGTCATCAATGTTTTCAACGGAAAGATCATAGAAAAAAGCATAGCCATAGATAGTGGTAAAATCATAGGCATAGGTGATTATGAAGGTGTCGAGGAAATCGATCTGAAAGGAATGTACGTCGCACCAGGGCTTATAGATGCACATATGCATATGGAATCCACACTGGTCGCACCTGACCAGATGGCACGAATCATCGTACCGAGAGGAACGACCACTGTTGTCGCCGATCCTCATGAAATCGCAAATGTCTGTGGTCTTGTAGGAATCAAATACATGATTGAAGCCTCTGAAGAAACTGAACTAAATGGATTTTTCATGTTGCCATCTTGTGTGCCGGCAACCCCATTTGAAAATTCCGGTGCAATATTAGGCAGCGCGGAGCTATCCACACTTGCTGATCACAAAATGGTGCTTGGTCTTGGAGAAGTAATGAATTACCCAGCTGTCATTTCAGGTGATGAGGATATGCTCGAAAAACTTGATATGGCTAATAGAATGATCATCGATGGACATGGACCCGAAATTTCTGGGAAAGATCTGAACGCTTATGTCATCAACGGTATCAGAACCGAACATGAATGCACCAGCGTGGAAGAGATGGAAGAGCGGATAGGTCTTGGAATGTACATAGCCATCAGAGAAGGTTCAGCGGCGAGAAATCTGGATGTACTCATCAAAGGTGTCAATGCGCATACCAAGCATCTATGTATGTTTTGTACTGATGACAAGCATCCTGAAGACATACTCAATGAAGGCCATATCGATTACAATGTCAGAAGAGCCATCAATCTGGGGATGGACCCAATCACTGCACTTCAGCTGGCAACCATCAACCCTGCCAGATGCTATAATCTCAGGGATATAGGAGCAATCGCTCCGGGTTACGATGCGGATCTCATCATCTTTGATGATCTTTCCACATTTGATATATCCATGGTCTATAAAAAAGGGCGCTTGGTTGCGGAAAATAAAAAAGCGTTATTTGAAACTAAAAAAATCAATCCTTCAAGTGTAATGAACACTGTCAAAATTGATACCATCAGACCTGAACAATTTGAAATGGAACTTAAGACCGACATCGTCAACGTCATTCGTATGAATCCAGGATCCATAGTAACAGAAAGGGTTGTTCGCAGAGTATCTCTCAATGACAAAAATCAATTCACCGCCAACAAACATCTCGATGTTGTGAAGATTGCAGTTATCGAAAGACATGGAAAAACCAAGAACATAGGTCTTGGTCTTGTTGAAAACTTCAATTTGAAGAATGGTGCCATAGCTACTACCATCGCGCACGATTCCCATAATATCATCGTCATTGGAGACAATGACCTGGACATGTCTGTGGCCGTCAACGAAATCAAAAGGATTGATGGCGGTATCACCATCGCTCAAAGCGGCAAAATAGAAGCATCCCTTGAACTCCCTATAGCCGGACTCATGTCCACCGAATCCATGGAAATAGTATCTGAAAAACTTAGAACACTACGAACCATCGCTTATGATAAGCTTCAGATTTCTCCAAAGGTCGAGCCTTTTATGACGCTCAGTTTCCTCGCACTCCCTGTCATACCAGAACTTAAAATCACTGACCGTGGTTATTTTGATGTCAAACGATTTGACTGGATTGATATTGAGGTGGAGGAACAAAAAATATAGGAGTGCTCGCTAGAGCACTCCTATATTTTTATAATCCGATCCGCCATAAACCCAGCATCATCCTGATTGTGGGTCACGAGTATCACAGTCATACCTTCTTTTTTGAGTAGTGACCTCAGCTCCAATCTCAGTTCACCGACGAGTTCGGTATCCAGGTTGCTGAATGGTTCATCCATCAGAAGAACTCTTGGTTTTGGAGCTAGTGCTCGTGCTAGTGCGACCCTTTGCATTTGTCCGCCACTTAATTCGTGAGGAAATCTTTTTTCAAGTTCATTGATTTTAACAAGTGAAAGCGTCTCTTCTATGCGGCGCTTTCTTTCTTTTGGAGGCAACTTCTTAATTCCGAATTCAATGTTTTGCCTAACATTCAAAAAAGGATACAAAGCGTAATCCTGAAAAACAAATCCAATTTTTCTTTTTTCTGGTTGAACGAACACTTTTGAAGATTGAAGCACGTCGCCATCAAGTTCTATTTGTCCAGTAGACCTGTCCTCCAGTCCTGAGATGATCCTTAGGAGTGTACTTTTTCCAGAACCACTGTTTCCAACGACAGAGACGATTTCTCCCTGATCAATACTCACAGAAAAATTGCTCAAGACAACGTTCTGAGAGTTATCGTATGAAAATTGAATATCCTTTAAATTCAAATACATCATTTTCTCCTTTTTTGAATATTAGATAACACCAAAATACCCACAACGCTGATGGAAAGAATAATCAGTGCCGGGACTGCGGCTTCCTGAAGTCTCTCATCATTGGCATATTCAAAGGTTTTGGTTGCTAGAGTCTCATAGTTGAAAGGTCTTAGCATAAGTGTCAGCGGAAGTTCCTTCATGATATCGATGACGATCAGGATCGATGCTGAAACGAAAGCCATCCTCTGCATCGGTACATCTACTTTGACGGATGCTTTAAACCTACTCATTCCTAGAGTACGTGCGGAATCAAAATATCCTGAACCATGTTTCATGAATCCCGAGTAAAAACTGTTGTATCCAAGCAATAGAAATCGTGAAGCGTAGGCGAAATAGAGAACGAACAGACTCGATGAGATCACCAAACTTTTATTCAATGAAAGCCACTGGTAGAGTGGTGCCAAACTGCGATCCAATCCTATAAACAAGATCAAGACTCCTACACCGATTACCGCTCCAGGAATCGAATACCCAAGCTTTACACCTTGGTCTACAATTCGAGCAACAACTCCTTTTTCTCGCGCAGAGTATCTGGCAAGAAAAAATGTAACCAAAACAATAATGACCAGTGCAATGCTTGAAGCCTTAAAAGTGTTCATAATCATCTGACCTAGAGCCGACAAATCCACACGTCCAATGCTTTTTGTCCCCCATTCGATCAACTGTGCCACCGGAATTACGAAACCGATCAACATCACCACAATCGAAAATGCAAACGCTGACCATTTCGTAAGGCCTTTGAGTTTCATTTTCCTGATCGGATTGCTTTTGGAAACGTTGAGATGGTACTTCTTTTTACCTTTCAGCAAAGTATCGAGTAACAGCAATGATATTACAAGAACGAGTAAGATCAGCGAAACCCTCGTAGCTGCTGAAAGATCTCCACTTCCGAACCATAAACTGAAAATGTCTGTGCCCAGGGTCCGAATTCCAAAATACTTCACTAGTCCATAGTCGCTGATGACTTCCATCATGACCATACCTGTACCCATTACAATTGATGGTCTAGATAGTGGAAGAATCACGCGTCTCAATGTTTCACCCATTCCTAGCCCCAACACTCTTGAAGATTCCACCCACTGTGTCGCACTACCATTAAGGTAAGACCTCACAATGAGATAAACATAGGGATAAAGCATGAATCCATAAATCAATACAGCACCGTTAAGGTTCATGATGTCGAGATACTGATAAGGTATGGAATATCCCAGAATCTGGCGCGCCATGATTTGAACATTTCCAGTATAGCCAAGCATTCCCGCATAGACATAACCTGCTATATAAGGGGGCACGGCCATTGGAAGAACAAATGACCACTTGAAAAAGCGACTGAGCGGATATTCAAAAAAGTTGACAAGATAAGCACTTAAAAAGCCCAATAGCCCCGCGAGTGCAGAGGCCATGAACGTTAAATATATTGTATTGTAAAAACTTTCAGGTAGCAGATGATTCTTGAAAAAGATCCAATTCTCTGATCCAGAGGCATCCATTGAAAATATGATGGTGAATATTGGCAGCAAGAAGATCGCTAATGTGATGAGTGGTAATATATTGTGATTTTTCCTACGTCCGCTTAATTCAGTCATATGTTATTTCCACCCATTTTGTATCATAATTTTTAGGACATCCTCAATATTCTTTCCTATAGAGGACATCTTGATTGGCTGTGCCTTGAAAGTGCCCCAAGACTTCAACAACTCCGATGGTTCAACTATTGGATTTACAGGGTACTCATAGTTTGCTTCAGAATAGGATCTCTGTGCTGATTCAGATGTTAAAAACTCAATAAGTTTAACCGCATTATCCACATGGTCGGCATATTTTACAACACCCGCACCAGACACATTGATATGCGTGCCATCAACCTCCTGATTAGGGAAGAATACACCCACGGATTCTGCGACTTTAACTTCTTCTGAATCTGATGAGTTCAGCATCAACCCCAGATAATAGGTGTTCATGATTGCAATGTCCCCTTCTCCTGCAGCAATGGCTTTTGCTTGATCTCTATCATTGCCTTTAGGTTCTCTTGCAATGTTGGCAACAAGACCGCTGATCCAATCCTCAGTCGCTTCTTGACCATATAATTCTACAAATGAGCTCATAAGAGATTGATTGTAGATATTATCAGAAGTTCTCACCAAAATCTTTCCATTCCATTTTTCTTCTGTTAATGATTGATAGGATGAAAGTTCGCTGGAATCCACTCTATCTTTTGAGTAAACAAGAACTCTCGCACGTTTGGTGAGTGCCACCCAGTAGTTTTCATCATCTCTTAAATTTTCAGGCACATTTTCATCAATGATTGTACTCTCGGCACTTTGTAGAAGATCCAAATCCTTTGAGCGCTGTAGTCTGCCTACATCCGCAAGAACAATCATATCCGCTTCAGTGTCCTGTCCTTCATTTTTTAATCTTTCAATCAGTTCATCAGAATTTCCTTTTACAACATTCACTTTTATGCCTGTCTCCTCAGTGAACAGCTCATATAATGCATCATCCGAATCATAATGACGATCCGTATAAATATTTACAATTTCATTTTCTGCAGTTTCTGTTTCTGTTTCTAGTTCTGTTACTGGTTCTTCAGCAGTACAACCAGTAAACAATCCTACTGCCAAAATCAAAGTCAATAATAACATCCAAATCTTACGCATCAAATCCTCCATGTAATTGTTTTTAAGTGATAACGATATTCATTTACATGTAATATGATAACGATTTTCATTCGCGTTGTCAATAAAAAAATGAAAGGTGCGCTCAAGAGCGCACCTTTCATTTTTTTAATATCTCCACATACCTTGCATAAGCCTTTTCAACAGCATCTGTCCAAGAAAAATATACATGTTCAGAAGCGTTGACGCCAATTTTTCTAATACGCGCTAGATCAAGGGACGTTTCATGTATGACACTTCCTATCGATTCAGCATCTTCTCTGACTATTAATCCCGTGAAGCCGTTTTCGATACCTTCAGCAGCACAACTGTTTTCTATGAGAAGCGCGGGGCATTCACATGCCGCAGCTTCTCTGACGACTATACCATTTGTATCATATGTCGAAGGGAAAAGAAAGAGTTCCGCCCTACTGTAAAACAGCCTCAATTCTTCGCGGTCCATTACAAGACCTGTGAAAATGCAATGCTCATCAAGGCCCATTTCTTTAACATAGTCCATGATTTCAGTGCGATCAGCACCTTCACCCACAAAAAACATCTTGAACTTTGCGCCATTGCTCTTGGCTACACTGAGCGCATCTACTATAAGTTTGATATTCTTATACCACATCATCCGACCGACAAAAAGCATCGTCAGTTCATCATCGGACAAACTATATTTTTCTGAAAAGGCCTTAATTTCCTGGAGTGTCGATTTTCCTTTGACAAAATCCGTACCATTTACCATCACCCGATAATTCCCTGTATATCCGAGACTTTTAAGGTTCTCTCCCGCCCCGTTGGAAACCACCCAAACTTCATCACTCGCGTTGATGTTGGATAAGATAAACTTCACTGAAGCCTTTCTAAGAGTCTTGGTCGCCAATCTTTTTTGGATATCAATATCAAATTTTGTATGGTATGTGAATACAATCGGCACTTTTGCATACTTTCTGACAACTCGTGCCAGAACCATTGATACGAACGGACTATGTACATGGATCAAATCAAAGTCTTCTTTAACCAGCCTGGTGATCAATTTGGGATTGAAAGGGTAACCCATCCTATATCCAATCCGTTTTCCCACGAAAGCACTAGGGTAACGTATGACTTTGAAAGGATAATAGTCGGAGACTCTAGGATATTTCGGGGTAGCCACGATGGACTTTCCGAACCTCTCCTCTATGACTTTGGCATAATTGAGCACTGTGTTTGCAACACCATCCACGGTTGGCGGAAAAGAATCATTGAACAATCCTATGGTCAGTTTCTTCATAATTTCTCCTATTTTTGCAATCCTCGTTATACTATGATTCTATCAGATGAGGGAAATATCACAAGTAAAAAAATGTTTAAAATTTGGGGTGAGGGGTATAATATAAATAGCAAAGCAAAGAAAACTTTGCGGCGCAAAGCTATAGGGTCTAAACGGATATCTTCTCAACTGAAATAGATCATTGAGACCAACTCTATAAGTTGGAAACAGGATATTTGCAAGACAGCCAGCTACCAAAAAACTTTTCGGTTGAAAAGCAAATTGTGAGAAATCACAAGACGCAAAACTAGAAGGGCCTAACCCAATAATCCGATGCTCGTGTCCATAGAGTCATTGATGTGTGAAAAAGGATTTGTAATTGGTATGGCAGCCAGTTCCCGGGAAAAGTTTTTTTGTGCGCAAAATTCAGGTTTTACGTTTCTACCCGTTTCCATTGGGTATTTTATGTATAAATACATTTTAAGGGAGATGCCTATGTTACTCAATAAGATTAAACAAAAAAGAGAAGAAGAATTAAAGCAGATGAAAGTTGACGCCGTTAAAAAGGCAGGATTCGCATTTATGATTGGTAGTGCAATTGGAACAATCACAGCACTATTCACTGCACCAAAATCAGGTAAAGAACTCAGAAAAGATGTTTCTAAGACCATTGAAACCGGGACTGAGAAAGTCAAGGAAGGTGCAGAATATGTAGTGGTCAAAACTGCAGAAGCAATTGAAGACACAGTCGACTTCGGAAAAAATCTGAAAGACAAATTGCCACTTGGTAAGAAGAAAGACACTTTAGCAGATAAAGCTATCGACGGCATTGAAAAAGCTGAAGACAACATTGAAGATTTCGTTGAAGATGCCAGTGAAATTGCAATTGGTTTTGTTGAAACCGTTGAAGAAGAAATCGAAGATAAAGCATAATTAATAAAAGAGCGATCATGATTTCAGATCATGTCGCTCTTTTTTTGTGCACTAAAATTTGATTTGGCAAGTGTCGCTTGTGGTTTTTTTCGAATCACAACCACTGCAGCCTGCGCATTTCCCTTTTTTCAAATCTGATAAACCTTTTTTTGCGGCAAAGAATAGTATTACAGCGAAAATTGCTCCTACTATAAATGTTCCCATGGTTTACATCTCCTCTTCTGCCAGTTCCATAATCCGTCTTTTGCCATCAGCTTTTTTTATGGAGTATACGAGAAAAGCAGTCATAAGTATCGCGATGACTACAGCAGGAACGAATCCTGTCGCAAATTCTCCATAAAATATAAGCGTTCCAATTTGTGAGATCAACATTGCAACTGTAAATCCGACACCGAGTTGAAATCCAATTCCTTTCAAAAGCCACTTTCCAGAGCCCATCTCACTGTTCATAGCTCCAACCGCTGCGAAACAAGGTGGAGTGAATAAGTTGAATGCGAGATAAGCGTATGCGGTCACTGGAGTGAAGAACTGTGTCAAAACACCACCAGGCATGTGAAGTGCATCTTCAGATGCAACGACAAGTAAAATCGCAAATGTGGCAACGACATTCTCTTTTGCAACGAACCCTGTAATTGCAGCCGCACCAAGTTGCCATCCCACGAATCCAAGAGGAATTAAAAACGGTGCGATTCCAGCTCCAACCGACGCGAGTATGCTCATGCTCTGATCTTCAACTGCTTGTAAATTCCATGAATAGCCTTGCATAAACCAAACGAGAGTATTCATGACAAGTATGATCGTAGTCGCCTTATAGACAAATCCCTTCGCTTTATCAATCATTTGAATAAATGCGTGTTTTAAACTTGGGATTTTATATTCTGGAAGTTCCAATATAAAATGGGAAGTACTGTCCCATACGAAAAGTCTCTTG
>JAWSUW010000016.1:16564-31340 GCA_033549245.1 Bacillota bacterium
CTGACAATGATTACGCCGATCGCAAGTATATAAACACTTGGTCCTACCCAACTCGCATCAGGGAAAAACACAACTGAGAAAAGTGCAATAATAGGAAGCTTTGCACCACAAGGTACAAAAGGAGTCAATATGGTGGTCATACGTTTTTCATTCACATCTTCAATAGTTCGTGTGGCCATAACCCCAGGAATGGAACATCCTGAACCAACAATCATAGGTATGATGGATTTTCCGGAGAGACCGATTTTCTTAAAATAACGATCCATCAAAACGGCAACTCTAGACATATAACCACTATCTTCAAGAAGCGCCAACAGAAAAAACAAGACCATGATCAATGGAAGAAATCCTACGACCGCGCCTACACCACCGAGTGCTCCTTCTACAATCAGGGATTGCAAAATAGGATTCACATCGATCCGCTCAAAGAATGCGCTCACTCCATTAGGAATGATATCTCCAAAAAGGGTTTCATTGAAATACTCGGACAACATACCTCCGATACCTTCAATCGATAAAGCATATACAGCCCACATAATCAAAAAGAATATTGGCAATCCCCATATTTTATGGGCTACAATTCTGTCAATCTTATCTGAGATATTCACTCTTGAAGCGTCTCTTGTTTTGATTACAGAATTTTTAACAATCATGTCCACAACTTTTTGTCTCTCGATATCAGTGGTAGATTCCCTGGTTTTATCAAATGAAGGCTTTTGATTGTCACTGCCTATTGCCACAGCAGTTTTAATAAGTTCCATTAATCCAGCCTCAGACACCGCAGTGGTGGATACTACAGGGCAACCCAGCTGTCTGGATAGCGATGCGATGTCTACTCTGTCACCACGTCTGTCTATAATATCACCTTTATTGAGTGCAATGACAACAGGTACTCCAATTTCCAGCAACTGGGTTGTGAAAAATAAACTTCTGCTAAGGTTTGCACCATCCACTATATTGATGATCACATCTGGTGATTCATCCAGTATAAAGTCGCTTGTAATAGCCTCCTCACCGGTATATGGTGCTATGGAATAAGCCCCTGGTAAATCGATGACTCGTAAGTGCTCTTTACCCACGATGTATTTTCTCTTCAAATCCGCTTCTTTTTTTTCTACAGTTACACCCGCCCAATTGCCTACATATTCAGTTTTGCCCGTAATAGCATTGAATAGTGTCGTCTTTCCGGAATTGGGATTGCCGGCTAATGCAATTTTCATTTCTACCCCCTGAATGTGTTAATGATAATCATTCTCGCGATAAGACCTAAAAAAATGTCGTCATAAACGACATTTTAATTTTATTTTATTGTTCTGCCAAGATGATGTTCTTTGCCATGGTCTCATCAAGAGCATATCGACTATCTTTCACATTGATGACATAATTGCCAGCCAATATGGATATCAATGTGATTTCTTCACCTTCAAAACAGCCCAAGCTAAATAGAAATTTTTTGATTTTCTCTTTTCCTTCAACTTTTATAATACTGCCTTTGAACCCGATTTTTGCTTTTGCGAGTACCATCTGATCACCTCTTGTCAATAAGTAAGTTCCTATAACGACATGTTCTCTTATTGATAAAGATTATCATACTCGACACGGGGAGTCAATGCCAAAGTCTATTTGTTAACACTTTTTTAATAATGATTCTCATTCCAGTCAATATCATCTTTCTCAAGCGGTTTACTGAAATAATAACCTTGAATGCAATCGCATTTATATGCTTTTAGAATCTCATAATGATGTTTCTCCTCAATCCCCTCTGCAACAACAATCAGACCAAGACTGTGAGACAATGCTATTATGTTTTCAACCACAGATTGATGCTCGTCTGTCAGAAATCTATCACTGAGCGCCCTATCCAGTTTGATTTTATCTATTGGCAAATAGGTCAGATAACTGAGTGATGAATAACCAGTGCCAAAATCATCAATTGCGATCTTGATTCCGATTCTCTTGATGTTTTGTATAAATGCATGGGTTACTTCCTCATTTTCAACAAACAGACTCTCTGTAATTTCGATTTCAATGAGATCAGAACTCACTCCGTTTGAACTTAATGTTTCTTCCAAGAATTCCACAAAACCGGAGTCATGTAACTGCGCAGCGGAGAAATTGATTGCAACAGGCTTGATTTTTGGACCTTCTAGGCGCCACTTTGAAATCTGTTCCACAACAAGTTTGACCACAAGCCTGCCGATTGGAACTATAAGTCCGTTTTCCTCAGCAACAGGAATAAATTCAATGGGTCCATAATTCCCTGAGTTCAAGCGGAGTAATGCCTCAAAACATACAATTCTATTTGTTATAAGATTAAACTGAGGCTGATATACCACTCTGAATGCACCTTTTTCAAGAGCTTCCTTTAATTCATGTTCAATCTCAATTCGTGATTTCACCTTATTCATCATGGAATCATCATAAAATCCATAACTATTCTTACCATTGTTTTTAATGGAGTAAAGCGCTAAATCAGAATACATGATCAATTCGTCTATTTTTTCGCTATCTTTTGGAAACATCGATATTCCGATACTAAAATGAATTTCGATGGAGTGCATATCGATATCAAAAGGATCATCAAAAAGATGTTGAAGCATATGAATAAATGGCACTATAGTCTTTTCAAGGTCATCATTGACCATCAATATTAGAAATTCATCCCCACCAAATCTCGAAATGAATGTCTTGTCGTTTACGATCATTTCCATTCTGGCCGATACTGCTTTTAGTAGCTTGTCGCCGAATACATGCCCTAGTGTATCGTTGATGCTTCTGAAATTATCAAGATCCAGCATGATCACTGCACCTTTTTGTGAGCTCATCAGCGCAGTCTCCAGCTTTTCCGCAAACTTTCGTCTGTTGGGAAGTTCTGTCAAAGGGTCGTGGAATGCAAGGTGATCAATATGATTTCTTTGTTGCTCAATCTCTTCAAGTTGTGCTCTAAGTTCCTCTTCCGATGAAGTCAACATCTGATTTTTTTCAAATACTTCTCTGTTAGTAGCTTGAAGTCTCTCCATATAGAGCTCAATCTCCATTTGCATATCCATAAGAGATGAAGCAATAATTCCAATTTCGTCATCGTTATAGCTGAGCTTCATCATTTTCTTGTTGATTCCATCCGAATAATCAAATTTTCCCACTTGATCAAGTGCCTCTGAAATATCCTTGATGGGGTTCATGATTCGCTTGGTTATATAGAAAATCAGAAGATAAATGCCAATCAACATGATCGTGTATATAAGTGCCAGTATACCAAACAGACTGCTGGAATCTTCCAGAAGATCTTTCATGGCAATGACAGAAACCACCTTCCAACCACTTGAAGGTGAAGTATACACGTGTAAGAATATCTCATCCTCAGTAAGAACACCTCTGTTGCTTTGAACTTTCTCATCTTTGAGATTCATAAGAGGTAATAAATCAAGTTCAGCGGGAGTTTTATAAAGCCACTGATCATGATGTGGCGAGACAATAATTTGATCATTTTGGTTCATGACCATAATATAGCCATCATTGCCGACAGTTATTTCATTCAAATTATGCATCACAGAGTCAATTTTCAGTGAAAGACCAATGACACCTATCGTTTGCCCGTCATTTTGGATCTTTTTCGTGAAACTCATGACCATCTCATTTGTAATTTGTGTTTTATAAGGGTTGGAGAGGACCATTTCATCTGTACCAAAAGTATTGACATACCACTCTCTTGTCAATGGATCATAGGGCTGATCTGGAGCAAATCTCGGGTATTCCATATAGCCGCCTTCGACAGTTGCAAAAAATATGAAATTGATATTATGATGACTCTCATAAATGCTGCTAAAATAATCCTCAATAATCAGCTCTTCTGGCGAGATGACAGGAAATTCCGAGCCCGTATTGAATTCTTGATAATTCGAGATGTACCCATTTGCATTATGAATTCGATCATCTTTAGAAATCATTTCAACAACATTTTCCATATCTTCAACAAGCCCATGGTCAACATAATCACCGATTTGTTCCACAAGAACTTGTGCATTCGATTCATGATTTTTGATGATCCAAGACTCGACATTGTTCCACAGATAAATTCCACCAAGTACATATGGAACCATACTCGCAATAAGTATTCCCAATATTAATTTGCTTCTCAAAGTTTTAAATTTCATAATTAAGATCCATCCATGTAGCCGTTTTTATTAATGTTACCCTCAATTGACCCATAATAACAGTTCCCCCACATAAATAAAGGCCAATCTGAAATGATTATCAGATTGGCTTTTTTGCATTTCTTAATTGATATCAACTTTATCCTTTTGTTGCTGTGCCTTAAAGGTCTTCCAAGCGTGTAATCCCAGAGATAATCCAATGACACCGTATGCGATGAAAGTTCTAAAATATTCACCAACTTGAGCATTCCCGAAAAGATTCTTTCCTGCCATAGGAGAGACAATGAATAGTGTATGGAACAAAATTACACCGAGGAGCGCTTGACCCACCGTCGCTTTGGATACGGATGCACCACCAATCAACAATGCAGCTATCGCAAAAGTACTGATTTGAACATGAGATCCATACGTGTTGAGTGTTCCCAAATTCTGAAGAAAAATGATTTGTCCCCATGCTGCGAGAATAGTTGAAATCATGATGGAGAGGATTCTTCTTTTTTCGACATTGATTCCAGAAACATGAGCAATGTGTTTGTCCTGACCTACAGTTCTGAAGTCATGTCCCATTTTCGTTTTGAAGATCAGCACATTGAAAGCACCTATCACAGCGATAAAAGCAAATGTGATCATTGGGATTTCGAAGAGCTTATATAGATTGACTGTACTTTGCAGTACAATTGCAACCACTATTGTTGATAGACTAAGTCCAAGGTAAAAGAAAAGCCTGCTTCTCAATATCTTATTCTCTGATTTTTTATATTTGTTGACCAAGTACCCTGTGGCGAGAGCACCTATTGAACCAAATATACCTAAAAACATTGGCAACTTTATTGTCCATACGTTATCAACAGCATACATAACATTGTCCTTTAGGTCGATGGTATTGACGATTCCTACCCCGCCAGGGATCAAGAAATTCTCATTTCCTATTGGCAAAACAGTCCCTATAAGGAACAAAAACAGCAGTTGATACAGACCATTAGCAAAGAATCCCATAATCATCGAGGTAATCATTTCTTGTCCTATCGTCTTGTTGAGCACCCTGCCCGTAATATATCCAAACAATGCCGCAAGTGGTGTTGAGAGCACAATACAAAGCACCAAACCACTGAATCCTGTCGCCCCATAGCTGATTGCAAAAATCATGACAATTTGAGCTGCCATGGCACCAATTGTGATACCAAAGTTAAGTCCCATTCCAGCAATGACCGGGATGATCAGTGAGAGTACCAAAAATGAGTTCCTCCCGATTCTCGTGATCAATTCTTTCACGATGAATGGTAAAGGTTGCTCCGATGCAACTATACCAAAGATGCAAAGCAGGACAAAGACAATCGTCACAACATTTTTTACCAGTAGGTTTTTGATTTTCTGACTCATTATTGTCCACCTCCCGCTTTAGTCAATGCATACAAAATGATGCCATATTGAACGATTACCCGCATGACCTCGGAAAGGTTCCCTTGAGGGAAAATGACATTCGCGACTGGTAGTGCAACGAGGAGTAATCCTTGAAACACAAAAACACCAAGTAATACATGAGTGATTTTTGCGTTATGAGCCGATGCGCCTCCTAGCAATATTGCCGCAACTGCAGCAAATCCCATCATGAGTGGTGCTGTATAAAGCTGAAAGAAACCATAACTTTGTGCATAAACCAAAATTCCAATCGCACCAAGTGCGGTGGATAAAACAGTAGCGATCATTCTACTCTTGTCCACATCGATCCCAGAGGCTTTGGAAAATTTGTTGCTGCTTCCAGTTGCTCTAATTGCCATACCTGTTTTGGTTCTGAGGAATAGAAAAACAAACAAACACATCATAAAAAAGAACAACAAAAGACCAGTTGGAACCGTCACGCCAAAAATTGTGAACTGTAAGAAGTCATTGAGTACCTTGTCATAAAAATCGGTCAAGGCGATTGTGGTTCTGAGTCCTTTACCGATTGGCCATCGGATGGCATCCGATTTAAATGGCATGACTAGCCATGCTATGCACATCAATGAAACGATGGAAAATCCAACATATGTACCGACCATCATTTCTGAACCTTTGACTCTGTTTAAAAGTTTGCCATAAAAATAACCTGCAATAATCGCAATCGGGATGGAACAGATCATTGCCACCAAAAATCCTACAATTCCCGTCATTTGGAGTTCAATACTTAAAAGTCCACCAAGGATTCCACAAATGATTCCCAGCGGCAAGCCGAAATTCAGTCCTGTTCCCGAAAGTATACCGGGAACCATGGCCAGAACCAATACACCATTCATGCCCATTCTCACAAGGTTGTCAGAAAGCAGTCTAGGCACATTGAGCTTTAAGAAATAGGCGGCAATATAAATCACTATAAGCATTGTCACAATGACAAATCGTGGTATCCCAATATTCTTGATTGTTGATTTCAGTTTCTCCGACATTACATGACCTCCTTAGGAATATCTGTCTTACCAGACATCATGAGTCCGTACTTCGCATCCGAGTCATTTGGCTTTAAGATGCCAGCTAGTTTGCCTTCGGAAATGATTGCAACTCGGTCACAAATGGATCTCAGCTCACCAAGTTCACTGGAAGTCATAATGATGGTCATGTTTTTATTGCGATTCAAATCAATCAGTGCATCAAGCACCAATTTTTTAGCTCCAATATCTATCCCTCTTGTGGGTTCAGATACAAGCAGTATTTCTGGTTCGAGGGTGATTGCCCTTGCGAGACAAACCTTTTGCTGATTGCCTCCGCTAAGTCTTCTGGTTTTCTGGTCTGGTCCTGTACACCTGATGTCGAACATTTTGATCATGCCATCGGCATAACTTCTGATTGTTCCGAGATCAAGCTGTGTGAAAAAACCATATCTCTTTAAAAATCTATTATTGACCTGAATGGATGTGACCGTTATGTTGATGTCAATCCCCTCATCTAGAAGTAGACCAACACCTTTTCTATCTTCTGAGACAAATGCTAGTTTACGCTTCAACGACTCAATGGGTTTGTTGAGATTGAGTGTTTCACCGTTGAACAGCACTTCTCCAGAAGCCGGATATAAACCCATGATGCCATTGGCGATACCGATTTTCCCTTGTCCTGCAAGTCCACCAATTCCAAGAATTTCTCCCCTGTGAACATTCAAATCAATACCTTTGACGAGTTCACCCGGCATCCCGACTTTATAATTTTTCATGGACAAGATGATGTCATTCATCTCTATTGCCCTATTTTCTTCACTGTTTTTTAGAGATTCTATTTTTCTGCCGACCATAAGTTCCGCTAATTCCACAATATTGGTATCAGACGTTTTCTTATTGGCCACAAGTGCACCGTCCCTGAGTATGGTCACTTGTTCAGTACATGATATGACTTCATCGAGTCTGTGTGTTATAAAAATGATGGATATGCCAGACTGCGTGATAATGCGCATGGCTTTGATCAAGTTTTCAGCTTCACTTTCAGTCAATACGGCCGTCGGTTCATCAAAGACTAAAAGACGCACATTTTTTTTATCAATTTCTCTGGCGATTTCAATAAATTGCATATAACCGACCGGCAGACCTTCAACTTTTGTATATTCTTCGATGCCCACTTCAAGTTTGTCGAGGGCGATTCTTGCGTCTGAATTCATTTTTTTTGCATCCAGAGTCTTGAAGTCCTTCCCTAAAACCCTGCTGACCAAATTATCTTTTAAGACTTCTCTGTTCAATTTAATATTTTCTGCTACCGAATAGCCTGGAATCAACATGAATTCCTGATGAACCATGCCAATTCCCAGTTCCATGGCTTTGACCGGAGAAGAGATGTCCACAAGTTCTCCTTCTAGATATATTTCACCACTGAATCCCCCAGTGGAATGAATGACAGGCATGCCAAACAATATGTTCATCAAAGTGGACTTTCCTGCCCCGTTCTCTCCGAGAAGAGATACGATTTGTCCTTTCTCCACTTCAAAACTCACATTGTTCAGAACTTGGTTTTCACCGTAATGCTTTGAGATGCCTTTTAGCTGTAAAAGGATTTCACCCAATTTCTTCACCCCTATTTCTTTGAAAAAGGTTGTCAGATCGACAACCTTTTCAGCATATTTTTATGTCTTAGAATGTAATGTAATCGGATAAGAGAAGGAGGAAATTGTCATAAGCAGTGCCACCCTCTTCAAGAGTTGTCAGCTTGATTTCAACTCCTGCGTACTCTGAGAACAATTTTTCCATGTAAGCCTTATCGACTTTACCATCTGTTTTGCCTTGGTTGTATGCGATTGCATAATCAACGCCGGATTGTACAAACATCATGTTTACTGGAACCGGCCAAGTTGCAAATCTACCAGTACCACCTTGAGTAGCAACTTTATCTGAGATTTGAGCGATGATGTAATCCACATCACCTTGGTTTTCTTCAGGAATGCTTATACCAAGTGCTCCTGGATAACCATGGTATGGAGATGGACAGCATTGTTGTGCAACAATTGCACCATTTTCAAGAGACGATTTGATCAGCGGCTCTTGCATAGAACAGTTTGTTGAGAAGAAGTTGGTATTTACACCATATTCCTCAACTTTTCTTGGAATGTCTTCTAAAATGAACTGTTGGGCACCAGGAACACCTGCGTCTCCAGTTGGGTCTGGTGCTGTTGCATCAACAAATATCATCCCTCTAGCTTCACACTCTGCTTTGAAGATATCTCTTCTTGCGGCTAGCAGTGGATAAGACATATGTCTTGGGAAAGAGTAATGTACAAATGTCGTTGCACCCATTTTTGCAGCTTGTTCAATAATTGAAACACCCATTCCAAGTTCATCACCTTGTAGCACAACATCAGCTTTAGGCGAAATAGTATCAGGTGCCTCACCTGGAACTGCTGCAACTATAAGAATATCGTCTCTGATTTCTCTTACTTTGTCGATGGCAGCTGAAGTTCCTGGAACTGCTTGACAGATTACAATTGCTTTAACTTCAGGATCATTTGCGATACTGAGGATATTTGAAATTGTTGTTTCTTGCTCATCCATGAATTTGTCAGGATAAGTTTGAAGTATGACTTGATCGCCGTACATCATTTTCACTGCTTCTGCTGCACGGTATTCTTCTTCGCCTTGAGATACCGTACCAGTTACAACGCCAACTTTGAAACCAAGTTCAACGCCTTTAGTTCCGAGGTCCATAGCAACTTCTTCTTTGCTACCGCAACCCACTAATGAAACAAGCATCATAACCGTCAATAAAACCGCCAAAATTCTCTTCATTTTTAGTCCCCCTTAAAATTCGTAAGAAATTCACAATCTATGTAAGACATAAATCTGAATCTTCACAGGAGTAATTCTCTGAATATTCCGAAAATCCTTTTTTAGTAAAAAGGATTTTTATGCAAAAAAAAATTTCTACGGTTGACATAAACCATAGAAATTGTATGAATTTGACAATATTTGTTTACATTAAATGGCAAATTAGTCTGTTTGGTATATAAATTTTAAAATTTATTAACAAATATTTAACATTTGTTGATGATGTGACCATTTTTCTTGAGCCATTCTGCATAAATTTTATAATTCGGCATTATTGTCCCAACCAAATCCCAAAACTTTTTAGAGTGATTCATATGAACCATGTGGCTCATCTCATGAATGACAATATAATCAAGCACTTCAATAGGTGCCTTGATCAGGCTCCAGTTGAACAACAAATGTTTTTTTGATGAACAACTCCCCCATCTCTTCTTTTGGGTTTTCACTTTAATAAGTGCTGGTTCCACATCATAATATTTCGAATAAATTTCGATCCGATCCTCAACCACTTTTTGGGCGGCGTCACGGTACCACCGCTCCAATTGACTTTGGATCTCTTCACTCGTTCTCACTCCATTCTCATAAATGAGATTGCCTTCTTCCAAATATATTTTACATTTTTTATGAGAGTCATCCGTCCTAAACATTAATCGGAATTTTTTTCCCAAAAACATAAAAAATTCCCCCTCGACGTACTTGATCGGAGGATTATTATCTATTCGTTCCTGAATTATAGCCTGTTTTTTTGAAATCCATTCTTCACGAGCACTCACGCACTCTCTAATAAACTTGTCTGAAACATGTTTAGGAGCTCTTACCACAACTTTCCCGTCGCCCTTGATTTGAATCCCTATGGATTTCCTATTGCTCCTTATGCATTCGAATTCAATAGTGTTCACCTATATTTCTCCTTTTAGCCAAGCCTCACGAGCTTTGTAATCTGGTACTAGCTTACCAACCAATCTCCAAAATGATCGGTCATGATTCATATGATCCATGTGACACATCTCATGCACCACAATATACTCTATGACTTCAAGTGGAACCGTTGCAAGTTGCCAATTGAACATCAGGTCCCTATTGCTGTTGCACGTTCCCCATTTGGTCAGACTTGTTTCAATTGTAATTTTTCTCGGTTTGACCTTAAATAGAGGTTGATATTTGGCTATCATTTCGTTGACTGTCTTTTTTACAAACTTCTGATAATAACTTTTTACAACTTTTTCTATCAGCTCATCTTTAGATGCTCCCATGGTGAGTTCAAAATGGTCTTCTTTATAATTGAGGACAGGCGTTTTAACAGTTTCTTCAATAGTGATCATTATGGGCACTGTCTTTCCAAGGTACCGGACAGCTTTATTCATGATTGGATTCCTCCTGCTCGCCTAAGAATGTCACGAGCGCTTTTTCAAAAGAAACATTGTCATCCTGTGTTCTCTTTTTGAAGGTTGTGGATTTCTTTTTTTGCATGCGCATTACACGACTGACATGCCTGTTGTCGAGGAAGAAATCAATATTGTCATTATCGATGATTTTCCCGTTTTGGTTCATACAATACCCTTTTTTGGACAAAACCATTGCAGCTAATCCATTATCTTGTGTTATGACCAAATCTCCAAAGGCCATGTGATTGACAATATAATAATCCACCGCATCACCACTGATGTCTACGGTGATGATCTCTGCATAATCATCCTCAAGCTGTACAGCATGATTCTTCACGGCGATGACCGGGATGCCCCTTTGTTTACAAACCATGATGGTCTGCTTAACTACAGGGCATCCATCAGCATCAATCCAAACCTTGAGTTCCATAATATTCTCCATTCTTTCTCTTCTCTGAATATTATATCACGCTTTTGCATCATGCCAAAACCTTGGATAAAAACAATTTTGTCCTTTCTTCATTAGGTGATCCAAACAGTTGCTCCGGCCCACCAATCTCGACAATTTTACCTTCATCCATGAACAATATGCGGTCTGCCACTTCTTTTGCAAATCCCATTTCATGTGTGACCACGATCATCGTCATACCTTCTTTGGCCAAATCCTTCATCATTTCGAGTACTTCTCCTACCATTTCAGGATCAAGTGCCGATGTCGGTTCATCAAACAACATGACATCAGGACTCATGGCGAGAGCTCTTAAAATAGCAATCCTCTGCTTTTGCCCTCCAGACAGTTTATTGGGATATGCATCCCTCTTGTCCATAAGTCCAACCCGGCTCAAAAGTTTTTCTCCAAGTTTGATGGCTTCCTCCTTGGGCATATTTTTGAGTTTAATCGGCCCAAGGATTATATTATCGAGAACAGTTTTATGTGGAAACAAATTAAATTGTTGAAATACCATTCCGATTTTTTGACGATGTAAATCTATTTTGGTTTTTGCGGAAGTCAAGAGGACGCCTTCAAAGTTGATTTCTCCACTGCAAGGATGCTCAAGCATATTCAGACATCTCAGGAATGTACTCTTGCCTGATCCGCTTGGTCCAATGATCACCACCACTTCGCCTTGTTTGATTTCGTGTGAGATGCCTTTGAGCACTTCAAGCTTTCCAAATCGTTTGATCAAATTATTGACTTTAATCACTGACTTTCATTCTCCTTTCAATTGAACCCATTCCTTTAGATAACGTAAATGTCAAAACAAAATATATAAACGCTGCTACAATCAATGGTTCAAAAGCGATATAGGTGATTCCCCTGATAGTATCTGTGTTGTACATCAGATCATGGATCCCGATTACCGATACAATCGCAGACTCCTTGATGAGTACAATGAATTCGTTGCCAAGTGCAGGCAGTATATTCTTAAGGGCTTGAGGGATAATAATTTCCTTGTAGGTAAGACCAATCGGCATCCCAAGCGATCTTGCAGCTTCCATCTGTCCTTTGTCCACAGCACCGATACCAGCCCTGATTATTTCAGCTATATAGGCTGAACTGTTGATGCTCATGGCAATGATTCCTGCAGTGAACATCGGTATACCTTGAACTCCATAGTAGACGATATAAAGCTGTATGAGCAGTGGAGTCCCTCTGATAAACTCTATATATGCTGTTGCAACTCCCTTCAGCATCTTGTTGCCTGACGTTTTCATGAGGGATAAAATCAATCCCCCAAGAACGCCAAACACTACAGTGAGTAGAGATAAAATCAAAGTGGTATATGTTCCATTTAAAAAGAACTTATAATACTTTTCTATAAAACTGAAATTCATATCGTCACCTTATTTCAAAGAATCGCTTAACTCAACTGCCTCTGTGATGAATTGATCCAGTGTGCCAGATGTCATCAAATCTTCAAGGACAATATTGATTGTGTCAAGAAACTCTCCAGTATTTTGTTTAACAGCTATAGCTGAGCCATCTTCAGAATCAAATGCAATTTCTGTCACCGCAAGATCACTGTTGGCTTTTACGTAAGAATTCGCTACCGGTGATACCAATACAATGGCATCGATTTTACCTGTTTTGAGTTCTAAGATCAGATTGGGAATTTTATCCAAACTCTTGACTGAGGAATCTACAAATTCTGTAATTGCGAGTTCTTCTTGAATAGTTGATTTTTGGACTCCAATGGTCTTGCCACTATATCCATCCATACTGTTCAATGTGTCTAAATCTTCTGCTCGAACAATCACAGCTTGTTTTTCTTTGTAGTACACATCTGAGAAATCAACACTTTGCTTACGTTCATCAGTTGGAGTCATACCAGCTATGATCAAATCAATTTTCCCAGCTGTGAGAGCCGGTAGCAACCCTTCAAATTTCATATCAATAATTTCCAGATCCACGCCAATTTCTTCCGCAATTTTTTTTGCGATTTCAATATCAAATCCAACTATAGTATCCACACCATCTACCTCAACATGAAATTCATATGGTGGGTAATCCGCTGAAGTTCCTAAAACCAAAACGCCATTTTCTTTGATTGTTGCCATTGCATCATCTGTTGAACCACTTGCGGCTGAACAACCGCTCATCGTGCCTAAAATTAAAATAACCGCCATTAACATCAATAATCCTTTTTTCATTTTGCACTCTCCTATTTATTCATTATTTTGGGTTTTTATGCATTTTTAGCAATAAAAAAAGTCCCTCTCGTGGACTCCATAGCACACAAAATCCAATTCATTGGGACGAAGTTTCCTCCGCGGTACCACCCAATTTAGCAAAATTTGTGCTCTCTCATCAGTACGGACTGCAAAGTCGATACCTATTCCAAATAACGGTGGACAACCGGTTCACCTTACTTAATTTCTTGTGAACTGCTCGAAAAAGTTCTCAACATTTTCAAATTGTATGAGCTCGCACCATTCCTCATATCGCTGAACCAAATTCAATGTATTTTCTTTTTCTCAAATGCATTTTCATATTAACTTGTGTTTAATTATACATAGAAGGCAATATTCTGTCAAACCTTTTTTTTAAAAATATGTTATAATATTTTGAAACCATTGTAAGGAGAACGTTATGAGACCTATCATAGATTTACACATGCACACCTCAGCTTCTGATGGCACACAAAAACCGGCTGAACTACTCAAAGTAATCCAGGAAAAAAACATAGAACTCTTTTCCATAACCGATCATGATTCCATCAGTAATATTGATGAGATGATTATACTTGCAGATAAAGCGAATATCTCATTTATTCCCGGAGTTGAAGTGTCCGCAATGTATCATGGACAAGAATTTCATTTGCTGACCTATGGTATCAGGACAGATGATCCGGAACTTGGAAAAATTTTGTCGATCAACCAACAGGTAAGAGAAACGCACAATCGCAAAGTTATTGAATATGTCAGTACGTTCTCTTCTGAAGTGAGTGTCTTAGATTATGATGCTTACGTGCGAAATCTAAGTAGAGGTGGATGGAAGTCGGAAAACTATCTGTCCGAAAAGAGTGTCACTCATTCACTGAATGATTTTTTTGATATTGTAGGTAAGATGGAAGAACAATTGATCTTTCCAAAACTTGAAGAACTATTGCCTAAACTGAGTAGTCTAGGTTATCCGGTGGTGCTTGCACATCCTCCAGCCTATAACAGAAGACAACTGTTGCCTTTTAAGACACTCGATGAGCTCAGGGATCTTGGAATCTCAGGTATAGAATGCTATAGCCCTTACTTTAGATTTGAATCCGACACCATTTATTATCGCAACTATTGTAAACGAAATAATATGTTCATCACTTGTGGCTCCGATCATCATGGAGATTTTATTCCAGCCAGAGTTCTTGGCATTCCTCGAATCAACCGAGATCAAATCAGTTTCGATCGTCTTCTTGAACTTGCGAAATGAAATATGATGATAAAAAAAACATGTCTCCGGAAAATATGGAGACAT
>JAWSUW010000017.1:0-10424 GCA_033549245.1 Bacillota bacterium
GTTGTACTCCAGCTTACTCCAGCTAGTGCTATGTAAATGGATCCTTTGAGTTCCCGAGTCATACACACCTCAATTGACGTTTTTGATTAAGTATATCATGTCGTCAAAAGTTGAGCCAGTCTACAATTTGAGTTTTGATTATTTAGTGATATAATCATAAATAAAGACTATGATGATGGAGGCACAAATGAAAACTATAGTGATTGGTATAATAATCATAATGTTTTTGATGGATATTGGAATTTCAATATTGAATTATAGAAACAGAAATGCTCCGCTACCTGAAAATGTGAAAGATATATTTGAGGAGTCCGAATATCAACGATGGTTAGGTTATTTTATGGAGAATTTCCGATTTGGAATGATTTTAAAATTGCTCAATTTGTTGATCATGTTAGGCATGTTGTTGCTAGGAGGTTTCGCTAAACTTGAATCCATCAGTGCAGGATGGTTCCAAAATGAGATTTTGCAAACACTCTCGTTTATTGGGCTATATTTTTTGATTTACATGATTATATCTTTACCTTTTGATTATTATAAGACGTTTGTGATAGAAGAGAAATATGGATTCAATAAAATGACACTCAAGACATTCGTCATGGATCAAATCAAAGGACTTTTTGTTGGTGCACTGCTTGGTGGTGGAATATTGGCTTTGATCAATGCCATTTATTTGATGTTTATTGATCGTATGTATTTATTTATATTGCTATCATGGATTGTTGTCACAATTGTTATGGTGCTTATGATTTTGATGAATACCAGATTTTTCGTAAAATTATTCAATAAGCTTTCACCTGTGGAGGAAGGTTCACTAAAAGATCGAATTCAGAAGCTTTCGTCTGAGACCGGTTTTGAAATTCAATCCATCTTTGTTATGGATGCATCGCGGCGATCTACCAGGCTGAACGCATTTTTTAGTGGTATGGGAAAAGTGAGGGATGTTGTCTTATTTGATACATTGATTGAAAAGTTGAGCGAGGATGAAGTTATGGCTGTTCTCGCACACGAACTGGGTCATGCCAGTCATAAGGATGTACAAAAGATGTTCCTAAGACAAATTGTATTCTTTGGACTATTCATGACAGTTCTTGGAATTGTGCTTGGAAGCGAATCTTTGCCACTAGCATTTGGACTGAGTGGGGTACACTTTGGTTTCAGTCTGATCCTATTCTCTGTATTCGTTCAACCACTGAGTTTTCTACTCAGTATTCCAATAAATGCTTTGAGTAGAAAAGCTGAGTATGCCGCTGATGCTTTTTCAGCAGAATACATCGATCGTTCTCATATGATCAGTGCGCTTAAAATTCTTTCTCAAGAGAATTTTTCAAATCTGACACCACATCCGGTTTATGTGCTGATGCACTATACTCATCCACCTGTTTCCATTAGGCTGGAAGCAATCCAAAGATTATAATGTCAGTTTGATTCAAAAAAATAAGAGATAAATTGCAATATCGCTGCAATTATCTCTTTTTTGTGTGTTTAGGTTTCTATTATACGTTAAATCTGAAGAGGATTACATCACCATCTTGGATGACATATTCTTTGCCTTCAAGTCTTACTTTACCCACATCTTTTGCTGCGGCCATTGTACCATATGCTTTCAGGTCCTCAAAAGCAATTGTCTCTGCTCGTATGAAACCACGTTCGATGTCCGAATGGATTTTACCACCAGCTTGAGGTGCTTTTGTGCCTCTTTTGATGTCCCATGCTCTGACCTCCTGAGGTCCAGCAGTTAGAAAACTGATGAGGTCAAGAAGGTGATAACTGGAACGGATCAATTGGTCGAGTCCTGATTCGTTGAGACCGAGTTCCTCTAGGAAAGCTTGACGGTCCTCATCTTCAAGTTCAGCGATTTCTTGTTCAACTTTACCGCATATTACAACTACTTCAGCGTTTTCTGACTCAGCAAAAGTACGTACCTGTTTCACATAATCGTTTTCTTCACCTGATGCTACGTCTTCTTCTGAAACGTTTGCACAATAAATGATGGGTTTATTGGATAATAAGTTAAGAGATTTTACAAAATCACGTTCCTCTGGCTCAAGTTCCATAGTTCTGACATTGAGTCCCGAATCCAGAACAGATTTGATCCGTTCAAGAATTCCAAGCTCAGCAAGAGCTGATTTGTCTGCTTTAGCTTGCTTGACTGTTTTTGCGATTCTTCTTTCGAGCATTTCAGAATCCGCTAAAATGAGTTCGATGTTGATGGTTTCGATATCGTCGAGTGGACCGATTTTTCCTTCCACGTGAACTACATTTTCATCTTCAAAGCATCTGACAACATGTACGATGGCGGCGACTTCTCTTATATGACTCAAAAATTGATTGCCAAGACCTTCGCCTTTTGATGCACCTCTCACGAGACCTGCGATGTCGTAGAATTCAATCGCTGTATTTACAATTTTTTTAGAATCGTACATGTCCCTAAGTACATTTAGTCTTTTATCGGGAACTGCTACGACGCCAACATTTGGCTCAATGGTGCAAAACGGATAATTCGCACTTTCAGCGCCGGCTTTGGTGATAGCGTTGAAAAGTGTGCTCTTACCTACATTTGGTAAGCCTACAATACCTAATTTCATGAATAACCTTCCTTTATATAAACAATTATTGTGCTCAATTCACATCATTAAATTATAAACCATTAACAACACAATGTAAATAAGTTATAATGTATAAAGGCAATTGAATCTAATAAGAGGATGTGACAATATGATCGATATGACTCAGTATTATGAACTGACACCCGGTGTCAATCTACACCTGGTCAAATCCAGGAAATTTAAAACGGTATTGTATGGCGTTTACATCAAACGACCATTGAATGATAATGAAGTCTCTCTTAATGCATTATTGTCAAGGGTAATTGACAAGGTGAGCTCGGTTTACCCCACACAAATGGAAATGAGCAGTGCGCTGGAAAATCTCTATGGTGCAATCATTGTTTCTGATATTCACAAGTATGGTGAAAAACAATTGATTCAAATCAAAATGCAAGTCCCTGGAGCTCAATATGTCGGTGAACAAAGCGTGACAGCACAAGCACTTCAGTTTTTGGATCAGATTTTAAATCGCCCCAAAATTGTGAATGGTGGTTTTGACCCAGAGATTTTCGAAGCTGAAAAATTGGGACTGATCTCTGAAGTGGAGATGAGAAAAGATGACAAGGATGGATGGGCACTCAGCCTTTGTGTTGAAAACATGAGTGAGCATGAACCTTATAGTATCCATGAATATGGCAGTGTTGAGGCAATTAAAAAGATTACTCCAGCTTCACTTTATGAGCATTATCAGAAGGTGCTTAGGACTTCTTCAATAGATGTGATCGTTATTGGTGATTTCGAAGCTGAAGACATGAAAAATGAAATCGAAGGAAACCTTCATTTTTATGAAGGCGCGCGCGATGTTGTAGACAGAGAAGAAATCATATATCATCCTGAACGAATCAAACGTGTTGAAGAATCTCACGACATTGCCCAAGGAAAACTGGCAATGGGTTATAGAATGAATATTCCTTATGAAAGTGACGAATATCTGTCAGCTTTCATGGCGACCATAGTTCTTGGTTATGGTGGTAGCTCAAAACTCTTCAAAGTCGTTAGAGAGAGAGAAGGGCTTTGCTATACCGTTTTCGCAAGAGCGGACAAGTTTAAATCAGTACTACTGATTTATGCGGGAGTCGATTTTGACAAGTTTGACAAAGCTGAATCCCTGATTATTGAACAAATTGAGGCTATTAAAAATGGTGAAATCACAGATTCAGAACTCGCTATTGCGAAAAAATCCCTGATTTCAAATCTTCAATCCTTATCTGATTATCAAAATTCTTACATCAACTATTACTACAATCAATATCTGACAGGTGGGACTCTTGATTTGGACGAATACATCGAACGGATCAACTTACTAGAAAAGAATGACCTCATTATGGCAGCAAAACATTTTGAACTCGACACAATAGTACGCTTGAAAGGGGAGAAATAGCATGGGGTTTGAACATGAAGACTATTGCAAATATATCGACGAATCGATTTTCCATAAAAAACTGAATTCTGGACTGGATGTCTATGTGTTGGCCAAGAAGCACTTTGCAAAAAAATATGCTTTTTTTGGAACTCACTATGGCGGCATGAACAATGTTTTTGAAGTGGATGGACTAGGCCGGGTAGAAATGCCCCAGGGAATCGCGCATTTTCTTGAACATCAAATTTTTGAAGACGAACTTGAAAGTACTTTCGAAAAATTCGAAAAAATTGGAGCCAGCGTCAATGCTTATACCAGCAATGGCTCCACTGTGTATCACATAGAGACGGTTGATGAGTTCGATCAGGCACTTAAACTGCTGATGAATTTTGTTCTGGATGCACAAATTACAGACAGAAGTGTAGAAAAAGAGAAAGAAGTCATCATCCAAGAAATAAAGATGTATGAAGATGAACCAGAATGGCTGATGGGAACAAATCTGATGACTGGCATGTATCACAATCATCCTGTAAAGGACGATATAGCTGGTACCGTAGAATCAGTTCGTTCAACCACAAAAGAGCAGCTTCTGAAATGCTATGAGTATTTTTATAATCCGAGCAATATGGCAGTTTTTGTTTTTGGAGATGTAGACCCGGATCATATCTTTGACCTGGTCGAATCCAATCAAACCGATGCTTTTATCCAGCGGAAAACTACGCCGAAATTTATAATGCCAAATGAGCCCTATGGAATAGTACGTCCCAAAACCATCATTACGAAATCTATAGCCAAAGATAGTCTTATTGTTGGTTTCAAAGCGAATCCGGATATTAAAAAAGAAGATCGCGAACTCAAACTTGCGGCATTGAGAGTAGCCAGCGACATGATGTTTGGAAAAAGCAGCAACGCATTTTCCAGAGCTTATGAAAAGGGATGGATCACTGATAGCTATGACATGGATGTTCAACTTGGTGATGGTTACGCTTATTCGGTTTTTGGTAATCAGACAGACCATGTCGATTTGCTTCATGAAGAGATTTTTAGAACAGTCGAATGGCATCTGAACAACGGCTTTGAACATGAGGACTTTTTGAGGATGAAACGTAAGTTACTCGGAAGATTTGTGGCCTCATTCAATTCGTTACAATCAATAGCCAGCAATTATACATTTAAAAAAATGCGAGGTTTTGACTTGTTTGAACAGGTTGAGGCATTTAATAAATTGTCTTACGATGACATTCAAAGCTCAGTGAAAAACTTTTATAATCTTTCCAATTCCAGCATGTCTGCCATGATCAAAGATAAAAAATAGCGGAGGAATCAATGAATAAAATAGCTTTTGAAATATTTGGATTACAAATCGCATGGTATGGAATTATCATCGCATCCGCAATGATGATTGGAACCATGATTTTACTAAAAGTAGGTAAGAAATACGGATATAAGGAAAATGATATTTTGGATCTTGTCATGGTCATTTTACCTATGGCCATAGTATTTGCACGAATATATTATGTTGTTTTCGAATGGTCATATTACTCCCAAAACCCCTCTATGATTTTCGCATTCAGAGAAGGTGGTCTGGCTATTCATGGAGGAATTATCGGTGGTGTATTGGGAGGGTGGATTGTCTGCAAATACAAGAAACTGAATTTTGGAGATTTGGCAGATATGGTTTCTATACCACTCATTCTTGGTCAAGCCATAGGCAGATGGGGTAATTTCATTAACCAGGAAGCCCACGGTGGACCAACAGATTTACCATGGGGAATCATGGTGGATGGCGTTAAGGTGCATCCCACATTCTTATATGAGTCCATTTGGAATCTGATAATTTTTGCAGTCTTGGCATTTACATTTAAAAGCCGAAAGTTTTACGGAGAACATTTTGTGAAATATCTGGTTTTGTATTCAGTGGGAAGATTTTTCATTGAAGGATTGAGAACCGATAGTTTGATGCTTGGACCACTTAGAATTGCTCAAGTTTTTAGCTTGGTGGCCATAATTGTCGGCATAGTTTTCATTATAATTGTAAGAAAAAAAGGATTATGGAAAATTAAGGAATAATTTATTGGGACCATAGTACTGTTTGTGTCTGAAAAGGTGACTTTATCAATATAAAGTCGCCTTTTTTTGTTGCATTTATTTAAAAAAAAGTTTACAATAAGCATAAGAAGTGGTGCAAAGTGTAGTGAAGTGGGATGAAAGACCATGAATTTGGATTAAAAAGGTGATTGATGATGTTTACCGGTGAATACAAACACGCAGTTGATGCGAAAAATCGTTTGAGTATACCATCCAAATTCAGAGATAAACTTGGTGATGTGTTCTACATCACAAAAGGACTCGATCATTGTCTTTTTGTTTTCTCACTCAGTGAATGGGAGTTGTTTGAGCAAAAGCTCAAAGCGTTGCCACTTTCGAATAACAAGGCAAGAGCCTTTGCAAGATCTTTTTTTGCAGGTGCAAGCGAATGTGAACTCGATAAACAGGGTCGTGTACTGATTCCACAAAATTTAAGGAGTCATGCGAAAATTGAGAAAGATGTCTATGTAAACGGAACAGGATCACGTATCGAAATTTGGGATGCGGCATCTTGGGAAGCATACAATGAGTTCTTGACAGCAAACATGGATGAATTGGCTGAAGATATGGAATCACTTGGAATCAGTTTTTAAAAGGAGTAGATTATGGAATTTAGTCATGTAAGCATTTTGCTAAAAGAATGTATGGAAGGTCTTGACATCAAGCCCGATGGAATCTATGTTGATGGAACCCTTGGTGGTGGCGGACACACCTTTAAACTTATCCAATTCTTAAGTGGAGGAAAAGTCATCGGCATCGACCAGGATCAAGATGCTCTTGAAGCGGCAACCAAAAGGTTGGCCATATTTGGGGAAAAATTCATCCCTGTACACAGTAATTTTTCAAATATTATCGAAGTTCTGAAAGAACTTGATATAAACAAAATTGACGGTTTCTTGTTGGATCTCGGTGTTTCATCATATCAACTCGATGAAGCAGAGCGTGGATTTTCATATATGAATGACGGCCAATTGGATATGCGAATGAACCAGGAAGATGAATTTTCCGCTTATGATGTGGTCAACACCTATTCAGAAGATGAGTTGACTCGAATCATCAGAGAATACGGTGAAGAAAACTGGGCAAATAGAATTGCTAAATTCATCGTGGAAGCGAGAAGTGAGAAACCTCTTGAAACCACTTATGAACTGGTGGATGTCATCAAAAACGCTATTCCGGCAAGTGCGAGAAAAGATGGTCCACATCCCGCGAAAAGAACATTTCAAGCTATTAGAATCGAAGTAAACAATGAACTGAAAATCATTGAGAAAACAATAGAAGATGCAGTTTCGGTCATGAACAAGGGTGGACGCGTGGCAATCATAACGTTCCATTCACTGGAAGACCGAATTGTGAAGAATACATTTAAACGATTGGCACAAGGTTGCATATGTCCACCTGAGTTTCCGGTTTGTATCTGTAACAACAAACCGAAGGTTAAGATCATATCAAGAAAACCAATACTGCCTTCAGAACGTGAGATTTCAGAGAATCCTCGTGCAAGGAGTGCGAAATTGAGGATTGCAGAGAAAAAATAGTCCCAGGAGGGGTTACTATGACGGCTAGAATTGAATCATCCGAATATGAAATTGAACAATTCAATCATTCACAAGCAGAAAAGATTGTGAGCATAAAGAAAAAAAGACTTGAACGCGAGAAAGCGAAAAAGAAAGCGCTTTATCAAGTTGTCAATCTGTTTTGCTCGATTGCGATCGTCATGATTTTTGCTGTCATTTTCGGTTCGATCATATTTCAAAACTCTCTTGTCAATGAGGCGAAATACGATATATTCAATCTGAAGTCTGAAATAAAATCACTGAATGCAAAAGTTGAGGAAATGAATGCAAAAATTGAAAATCATACAGAACTCAACAACATAGAGAAAATTGCGATTGATGAGCTCGGTATGCAGTATCCGACAAAAGAACAACTTGTATATATCGACTCAAATTATAGTTATGCACTGGAAACACCGAAATTTCAAACTGCTGAAAGCAATGACACGGGAACAGGTAATTCTTCTGATCAACTTGTCCACGATTTGGTTTCTGCCCTTTTCAAGACTAATAATTGATTTTAATTCAATCGCCTGCGAAAGCAGGCTTTTTTTACTTCAACAAGAATTGATTAATCTTAATGTTGCGTTATAATAGTAGTAGTGATTATTTGGAGGCAACAAATGCTTAAATTCAGAAACCGGCTTATGATTTTTTTCACTATCATGATTATATTAATGGTTGCACTCGTAGGTAGATTGGTATACATTCATATCTTTTGGAGTGACGAGTTGACTCAGCTTGCTAAGGAGCAACAAAACAAGAACATAGTAGTTCCTGCAAAACGAGGTGACATACTGGATCGAAATGGAGACAAGATGGCATTCAGCATCAAAACCTACTCCATTTGGGCTAGTGCATTTGAAATTACAAAGCCAGTTGAGACTGCGGAACTCATATCACAGACCCTCAGCATTGAATATGAGCCAATTGTGAGCAAAATACTCAGTGCATCTACGAGTATGGTCAAAGTGGTCACTGATCTCACCAAAAGTGAAGCCGACCTGATCAGAGGAAAAAGCATCAGGGGAATCTCTATTACTGAAGATACTAAAAGAGTATATCCATATGGCAATCTGGCGTCTCATCTAATCGGAAATGTCAATATGGACAGTGATGGATTTCTTGGTCTTGAATTATACTATAATACCTTGCTAAAAGGTGAACCTGGATTATATAATGTAACAACCGATGTTTATGGAAGACAACTTGCATATGGCGAAGAAAATATTACTGCACCGGAAAATGGGAACTCTATACTGTTGACACTTGATGATTCAATACAATATTTTGTTGAACAGCGACTTGAAACTGCGCTTATTGATAATGACGCATTATCTGTTTCCGCGATTGTAATGGATCCCAAGACCGGTGAGATTTTAGCGATGGCTTCAAAACCGGATTTCAATCTCAATACTCCTAGAGAATATCGGGATGATATGGATGCAGACACGTGGGCAGCGATGTCCGATGATGAAAGAGTGACTTATTGGCATGGTATGTGGAAAAACACAGTTTTGAGTAATACCTACGAGCCGGGGTCCACTTTCAAAGCGATAACCGCAGCAATAGCACTCGAAGAAAATTTAGTTCGCATGGACGATCATTTCTTTTGTAGCGGATTGATCTATGTGAAAGGTGTACCGCTTCATTGTTGGAAATTCCCAGGGAGTCATGGTGATCAAACTTTCATTGAAGCCTTTGTGAACTCGTGCAACCCTTCTTTTGTGGAAATTGGTCAAAGAATCGGTGAAAGTACTTTCTATGAATATATAGAAAAATTTGGATATACTGAAACGACTGGAATTGATCTTCCCAGTGAAGCCAATTCAATCACTCTGCCGCTTGATCGCGTCGGTCCGATCGAACTTGCAACCCTCTCTTATGGGCATGGTATAAACGTCACAATGCTTCAAATGACTAGAGTAATCTCTGCACTGGTCAACGGTGGAACACTCATGAAACCACAGCTTGTGAAGGAGATATATGACGAGGAAGGCAATTTGCTTCAGTCGTTTGAACCTATTTTCGAAGATCGGATCATTTCGGAAGATACCTCAGAGAAAATGAGAGTGTTATTTGAAGCCGCTGTGCAAACAGGTGGTGGACGCAATGCATATATAGAAGGCATTTCAGTTGGAGGCAAATCCGGTACAACCAAAAAAGTTGTTGGAACAGAGTATGAGGACAATGTGGTCATAAGTTCATTTGTTGGGATTGCTCCAATGGAGAATCCGGAATTTGTAATTCTCGTCACTATAGATGAACCTAAGAATGAAGTTCAAGGGAGTACTGTGGTTGCCCCAGTTGTAAAATCAATTTTAGAAGATATATTGAGATATAAAAATATCATACCTGATGTCAAAGCAAAAGGTCAGGTCAGTGTTCCCGACCTCAAAGGCAAGACCTTGGCTGAGGCCATAAAATCACTTGCCGCTCTTGACTTAAGATATTCTACAGAACCAATGAACATTGAAGATGAAACCGTTGTCATCATTGATCAATTTCCCAAGTTTGGAACTGAGGTTGAGAAAAATGCCATCATCATCTTATCCGTAGAAGAATAATTTCATCATTTTGAAAGGAAAATCATTATGAACCAAGCATGGATTTATTTTGTAATCAGTCTTGTGACATCACTAGCTTTTGGACCGATAGTCATACCTAGGCTCAGAAAATTGAAATTTGGTCAAGCAATAAGAGAAGACGGTCCTGAAGCACACCTTGTTAAGTCTGGGACTCCAACTATGGGTGGTTTGATATTTATTGTGGCATTTTTGACACCAATTATGATTTTTCTAAACTTCGAAT
>JAWSUW010000017.1:10434-31269 GCA_033549245.1 Bacillota bacterium
GGGCGATAGGATTTATCGATGATTATTTGAAAGTGGTCAAGAAGCACAACTTAGGTCTTAGAGCAAAACAAAAAATCATCATGCAACTGATTGTTGGCGTTTTGGTAGCTTGGCTTGCTGGTCGTATAGGCACAGAGGTACATGTGCCATTTCTTGGTATTTTTGTGGATTTCAAGTGGCTTTTTTATCCGTTTGCAGTGTTTATGGCGGTAGGATTCAACAATGCGGTCAATCTGACAGATGGACTGGACGGGCTGGCAGCGAGTGTTACTTTTGTTGTTTCTGTCTTTTTTGCACTTGTCTCCTTGAAGCAAGGCAATGAACTTATGATTCTTGTGAATCTGGCTATGGCAGGAGCGCTACTCGGTTATTTGAGATATAATTGGTATCCAGCCAAGGTTTTTATGGGGGACACCGGCTCGTTGGCACTTGGAGGGTATGTGGTCGCAGTAGCTTTTGCACTTAAGATGCCTTTTCTTCTTTTAATTGTCGGGATAGTATACGTCATCGAGACACTATCTGTAATTATTCAAGTCTTGGTATTTAAAAAGACTAAAAAACGTATATTTAAAATGGCTCCGATACATCATCATTATGAACTCTCGGGTTGGCATGAAAAGAAAATTGTTTTTGTGTTTACCGGACTAACAACTCTAGGAGCATGTATCGCTTATTTGAGCATAATATAGGAGGCATATATGCAGTTTGAAAATAAAAATATATTGGTGATAGGCCTCGCCCGTTCAGGAGTTGCCGCTGCCAAAGCGCTTTTTCAGATGAATGCAAATGTCAGTGTGACTGATATAAAAAACGAAGATACCCTTAAAAGTCTTGCTGATGAAATCAGACCCTATGTCAAAGAGTTGATTTTGGGAAGGCATCCTGATATATTGGGAGCATATGACCTTGCAGTGATCAGTCCAGGCATTCCGCTTGATATACCGTTTGTGAAGCAAATCGAGGCAAACAAGATACCAATTATTGGTGAACTTGAGTTAGCATATCTGTTGACTGATGCCAAGTTTGTTGGAATTACAGGCACCAATGGGAAGACTACTACAACGGCACTCACTGGGGAAATGTTCAGGAATTCCGGTAAAAATCATTATGTCGTTGGCAACATCGGACTCGCAGCCGTATCCAAAGCGCTTGAGGCAGATAAGGACTCAATATTTGTCACTGAAGTCAGCAGTTTTCAGCTTGAGACGATTGTGGACTTTCATTGCCATATTTCAGCTATTTTAAATTTGACGCCTGATCATTTGAATAGACATAAGACAATGGAAAATTATGCTCAGACTAAAGCTAGAATTTTTGAGAATCAGACAGAAAGTGATTGGCTTATTCTTAATTTCGACGATCCAATCACTAGGGAAATGGCAACAGATGCCAAAGGAAATGTTGCTTTTTTCAGTTTGAGGCAAAAGCCTGAACAAGGTGCATATATAGAAAATGGTATGATTAAAACTGTCATTGAAGGCAAAGTCACAAAGTTTTGCAAAGTTGATGATATGTTGATCTTTGGTAAACATAACGAGGAAAATGCGCTTGCGGCTGTTCTTATGGCCACTTTATCAGGCATTGAACCTGTTTACATCATTGAGACTTTAAAAACATTCAAAGGTGTAGAGCATCGAATTGAGTATGTGGATACGATTGATGATAGAAAATTCTATAATGACTCAAAAGCGACAAATCCTGATTCGACAATATGTGCGATCAACGCCATGAACATACCTACCCACTTGATAGCAGGCGGACAATTCAAGGGTTCGGATTACAGTTCTATTTTTGAAGTATTCGGTGAAAAGATAAAATCTTTGATACTACTGGGTGAGACAAAACATACTATTGAAGAGACCGCGCACAAATTTAATTTTACAAATACTGTGATTGTGAATACAATGGAGGAAGCGGTTGAATCGGCTTTTGAAAATTCTTCTCCAGGAGAGGCGATTCTATTGTCACCTGCATGTGCCAGCTGGGACATGTATGCGGATTTTGAAAAAAGAGGTGAACATTTTAAAGCTTGTGTCAAAGCTTTAAAAGCCAGTCGGGGGTAACATGAAGAATTCGAAGATGGATTATACACTGCTTATTGTCACCTTGATTCTGGTGTCATTTGGAATTCTAATGGTGTTCAGTTCCAGTTACTATTATGCAATTGACAAAATGCAGGACAAAACCCATTTTTTCATCAATGATTTAAAATGGGTCGCATTTGGAGTGCTTTCGATGATTGTCGCCTCTATGGTACCATATAAAATTTATCGAAAAGTTGCAATTCCACTGTTTCTACTCAGTTTATTTCTTCTGGTGTATGTTCTTTTCAAAGGTGTTGTTGTCAACAACGCACAGCGCTGGATCTATATTGCAGGTCAAGGATTCATGCCAGCAGAGATTGCTAAAATAGGTGCCATAATGTATTTTGCATTTATGCTGGAACTCAATTATAAGCAAATCAACAAACCAAGAGTTTTAATAATTTATATTGGTATAATTGCTCTTATGGTGTTTTTGATCATGGAACAACCGAATATGAGTACTGCTGTCATTCTTGGTGGCATATTGGCCATAATGCTGTTTGTTTCAGGTATATGGTGGAGATATACGATATCTCTTATCGGACTTGGAGCAATAGGTGCATGGATGCTTGTAATGAAAGCGAGCTATCGTTTGAGCAGGTGGACTGCTTTCATGGACCCTTTCAAGTATAAAAACGATGAATCCTGGCAAGTCATTCAGTCTCTATATGCGCTCGGAACCGGCGGTATTTATGGCGTTGGTGTAGGTATGAGTACTCAAAATAAACTATATATCCCAGAACCCCAAAACGATTTTATCCTCGCTACTGTAGGTGAGGAACTAGGGCTTTTAGGAACTGTAGGACTCCTTTGTTTATTTCTCATTCTGATTTATAGGTGCATCAAGATTGCCATGAATGCCCCAGATGTGTTTTCGACACTTCTGGCTACTGGAGTTTCTGCGATGTTTGGACTTCAGATTCTCATGAATTATGCAGTTGCAACATCTTCAATGCCAGCAACGGGAGTAACTCTTCCTTTTATAAGTTATGGTGGAACCAGTATTGTAATTATGTTGGGTGCTGTGGGCATATTGCTCAATATTTCCAAATATTCTATGAAACAAGATAATTAAGTGGAGAATTATATGAAAGTTATGTTGACAGGTGGCGGTACCGGGGGACATATTTACCCGGCACTAGCGATTGCAGAAAAACTGAAGAAAGATAATAAAGGCACAGAAATTGTCTATGTCGGATCAAAAGACGGCATGGAAAAGGACATTGTTCCTAAGCTTGGCCTCACTTATCTTGGAATAGATGCGGCTCCACTGAATAAAAAATTCAGTAAAAAAACAATCAAAGCTATAGTTTCGCTTTTCAAAGGTTTGCACCAAGCCAATAAAGCCATAAATAGATATAAGCCGGATGTGATTGTCGGCACTGGAGGCTATGTTGCAGGTGCGGTTGTTCTAATAGGCGCATTGAGGGGGATCCCCACAGTTATACATGAACAAAATGCCTATCCGGGTTTGACCAATAGGCTTCTCAGTCGATTCGTCGATGTGATTCTATTGACTTTTGATGATGCCAAGCAACATTTTAAATATCCTGAAAAACTTGTATATACTGGTTTGCCTGTCATGGCTAATTATTTTGTCACTTCAAGGGAACAATCCAGGCAAAAGCTTGGAATATCAAAAAATGAAATGATGGTATTGACTGTCGGGGGAAGCAACGGAGCTCTCAAACTCAACCAAATCATGCTTGATGCTTATGTTCAAATGAACAAACTTGATCAGATCAAGTTTATTCATGTTTCAGGAAACCGATATTTTGACAAACTACAAAGCGAAGTCAAATCGGGAGTATTCGATCTGGGAGAAAACTTCAAATTGATGTCTTATTTGAAGGATATGCCAACTTATTTGAGCGCGGCGGATCTTGTGATTTCGAGGGCGGGTGCATCCACTATCAATGAAATTATCGCATCTAAGACACCATCAGTCATCATACCTTCACCAAATGTGTCCAATAATCATCAACTTTATAATGCACAGATCATGGACAAACATGGTATGGGGGTTATTGTCAAGGAGGAAGACCTGACAGTAGACCTGATCACTCACATCATCACCGACTTTTACAAAGACCGGTCAAAGCTGGAGATCATGCGTTCCAACTGTGAGAAAATCAATCTCACAAAAACATTGGATGTCATAGCGTCAGTTGTCTATAGATTAGTTGACGGACAATAAGGTGGAATGGAGCTTTTATGAAGAAATTTTTTAGTCGTCTCTTGCTATTGATTTTACTCTGCTCAATGGTGTATGGGGCATATTATGTATATGTGAATACTGAAATTCTTCGTATTCAAAACATAGAATACAACTTGAATGAAAATATTGACCTTTATGAAATTCAAAGATATTCAAAAGTGGAGCTCGGAACATCATTTTTTTTAGTCAAACCGCGTGAGGTGGAGACCAATTTGATGACTCATCCTTATATTGAGTCGGTCAATGTTCAAAAAAAGTTTCCTCACACTTTGAAGCTGGAAATTGTCTACAGGGAACATTACTTCAACATAGTATATTCAGATATTATCTTATCGCTGGATGATTCACTTCATGTTTTGAAAGTCCTGGATGAACCACTTGATGGTTATACCGTAGAAGGTTTTGCATTTGATAGTTTCTCTACGGGTCAGACAATCAAAGTCCAGAAAAAATACTTGTTGGAGAATATAGTCCTTTTGATACAATTGCTGAAAACGAGTCATATCGAGGAGATTCCTGTCATAACTTACGAACATGACGGTATTCTGTTGAGATTTGGGGAACTCAAAGTAAGGTTCGGAAACGGAACAGAGATTGAAAGCAAATTCAATGATTTCATAAATATTTATGAAGCATTGAAGTCAGAAGATATAATTACAGGTACTATAGATGTCAGTAGCGAAGGCTTGCCAGTCTATAGACCTTTTGGAGAGTAGGTGAATCAATGAAAAAAGATTATTTTTGGATCGGTCTTGCTTGTATAGTGTTAGGCGTGTTTATCGCATTTCAAATGAAATTTATTCAAGGCACTTATTTAAACGGCTCAACTCCGACTCAGAAAACTGTTGGCATACTCAACGAACTTGCTGCAGTCAATGCTGAGAAGGAACAGTTGATAGAAGAGGTCTCAAGACTTGAGGAGCAACTTGATGATATCCAGGATTCTGCATCTGATGAAAATGCGATTATCAAGAATCTCACTGATGAATTGAACCGCTTCAAATCATTTTCCGGTATGACGAGGGTCACAGGTACTGGTATATTGATTACTATAGACAATCCACCTCAGGATGTGAATCTTGGACTCGATAAGAATATCGCATACGATTACAAATTGATTTTGGATCTGATCAACGAACTAAATTCGGCTGGTGCGGAAGCCATAGCCATCAATGAGCAACGTATGGTCAACAATACCGAGGTCAGACTGGCGGGAACCCAAGTGAATGTGAACACCATTCCAATCAGCCCACCATTTGTCATCAAAGCCATTGGAAACTCCAAAACTCTTGACGGGGCTTTAAACCAAAGGTTCGGAATCGTTCAGAATATCCGTGAACTCGGTTATTATATAGAAGTTAAACAAGCTGAGACAATTGAATTGCCGGCATTTAACGGCAGTATTAAATTTCAATACGCCAATACTGTGAGGTAAGGTGAGTTAATGACTAATAAAAAAAATATCCTCATATTTTTGTCAGTGCTTCTGGGAATATTCGTCGCACTACAAGTGAGGTTGGTATCCAGTGGTGCGAAATATATGTCCATAAAGGATATGTATGCTTATAGTATAGAACTGGAAAGTCAAAAATCAGAAATAGATCAATTGAACAATAAAATAAATGAAATTAAATCTCAGATTGAAGCTTATCAAACCGCTAAAGATGATGAGGGGATCGACTATGAGGCTTTTCTCATGTCAGAAATTGAATCCACACGTAAAATTGCTGGACTGACAGATCTTGAAGGTCCTGGAGTAATCATTATTGTAACCGATGGTACAAGAGAATTGAATGAAAATGAAAACCCGAACAATATACTTGTTCATGATATTGATATCAGAGCTATGGTCGATGATCTTAGAAATGCCGGTGCGGAAGCGATATCCATCAACAACGAACGCGTTGTGTTCAATAAGTCCAATGTACAGTGCACAGGACCTACTATAAAAGTAAATGATCAAGTATTTGCACCACCATACATCATACAAGCTATCGGTGACCGCAAATTTTTGGAATCGGCAATCAACGCACCTGGAAGTTACAGTGAAAGCCTTAGACAATGGGGATTGTTTGTGGAAGTCAATACTTCCATCAATATCAATATTCCCGCATATGATGGATTTGTGGACTATCAATATTTGAATTAACGAATGGAGGCATGACTATGATTATTGCAATATTAGGAATATTGGCGGGTATTTTGATTGGTCTTTATTTGCCGTATGAATTCTCGACCATTTCATCTCTTTATATTTCTGTAGGTATACTGGCCGCGATAGATTCCATTTTGGGAGCACTTAGAGCCAGTTTGGAAGATAAGTTTGATGCTGTGATCTTTTTTAGTGGCTTTATAGTGAATGCACTTTTGGCGATAAGCCTTTCTTATCTCGGAGATAAACTTGGTGTACCAATTTATTATGCCGCCATATTTGTCTTTGGAACCCGTCTTTTCAACAATATCGGTAGCATTAGACGTTACACCATTGATAAATATCGAGGAAAAATTTGATTTTTTAAGTCTATGGACCTATATTGTCTTGACTTTATCAAAAAAAAACAGTTTTTCCAAAAAAAATATTCCAAAATCACATAAAAGAGTATATACTATATGTAGTGGAGCTCTAGGTATTTCCAGCAATACATATTGCGAATACCTACGAAATTCATCAGGATTGTTTTATGGATGTAGTAAATTATTGCAGATAAAAAGTAGCACGTTTATATCATAGATTATAAACACCTGAAAGTTATTACTTTGCGGGATAAGGAGGATTTACATGTTAGAATTTGATGTTGCTGTTGAAGAATTTGCCCAGCTTAAAGTAATTGGTGTTGGCGGTGGAGGTAACAACGCTGTCAACAGAATGATCAAGTCGAATCTTAAAGGCGTTCAATTCATTGCAATCAATACAGATAAACAGGCACTCTACAGCTCTGCTGCAGAATATAAATTGCAAATAGGCGAAAAATTGACACGCGGACTTGGTGCGGGTGCAAATCCAGAGGTAGGTAAAAAGGCTGCTGAAGAGAGTAGAGATGATATTTATCAAGCGCTTCAAGGTGCTGATATGGTGTTCATCACTGCCGGTATGGGTGGCGGAACAGGAACCGGAGCTGCTCCAATCGTTGCTGAAATTGCAAAGGAAATGGGTATTTTAACTGTTGGAGTTGTGACGAAACCTTTTTCTTTTGAAGGTAAAAGAAGAATGAAACATGCTGAAGAAGGCATAGAAGAACTTAAAAGACGTGTGGATACACTTATTACGATTCCAAATGATCGTTTGCTTGAAATCGTTGAAAAAAGAACTTCTATCCTCGACGCGTTTACTATAGCGGATGATGTGCTTAGACAAGGTGTGCAGGGTATTTCAAATACCATTACTGAAACCGGACTGATCAACGTGGATTTTGCAGATGTCAAGACCATTATGTATGAACAAGGTCTTGCTCACATGGGTATCGGTTCTTCAAGTGGTGACGATCGTGCGATCGACGCAACGAATCAGGCCATCCATAGTCCACTCTTAGAAACATCCATCAAAGGTTCAAAAGGTATTCTGCTCAACATCAGGGGCGGAAAATCTCTTGGAATGATGGAAATACAGCAAGCAGCGGATTTAGTATATAGAGAAGCAGATCCAGATGCAAATATCATCATGGGTGCTGTGATCGATGAATCTTTAAAGGACGAAATCACTGTTACTGTTATAGCAACTGGATTTGAGTCGTTTAAACCAGAAGTCAAAGCAGACCCTAAAAACCTAAAAACCGAAGCCCCGAAAGTTCAACAAGTAGAAGCTGAACAGAGCGAGGATGACACCTTTGATATTCCTACATTCTTAAGAAAAAAACGATAACCTTGCTTCTTGCAAGGTTTTATTTTTGGATCAATCTATTAAGTTGAGGTGATGAGTATGAAGTGTCCTTATTGTAGCAGTTTAGAGTCCAAGGTAATCGATTCAAGACCGACAGACGATGGTCATGTGATTAGACGTCGAAGAGAATGCATGAATTGCAAGCAAAGATTTACCACTTATGAAAAAATCGAAGAGATTCCTATCATCATCGTCAAGAAGAATGGAAATCGAGAATCCTACAACAGGATGAAGGTACTTAACGGAATCATTAGAGCTTGCGAGAAGCGGCCGGTATCTATGGAACAGATGGAGAGATTGATTGACAATATCGAGTCCAAACTTCATAGTTCCATGGAAAAGGAAATCCAGTCAGAGTGGATTGGAGAGCTTGTTATGTCAGGACTAAAGGATCTTGATGAGGTATCTTATGTAAGGTTTGCTTCTGTTTACAGACAATTTAAGGATATCAATACTTTTATCAATGAACTGACCAAACTATTAAATGAAAAAACCAATATGTAAGAGAAGAAGCAGTGATTTCGCTGCTTTTTTTTAAACTGTAAAAAAGGTAGGTGTTTATTTTGAATAGTTTCAAATTATTGAAAAGTGATCACTTGATTCATGGAATTACCTCGCGCGAAGGTGGTGTCAGCACTGGAGCGTACTCGTCCATGAACACTGGAATATTTGGTGATGATGATCGCGACAACGTTCTTGAGAATATCAGACTAGCATTGATTGAATTAGGAACAGATGCTAAAACAATCATTTTAGCACAGCAAGTTCACTCTAAAAATGTAGTGATTATTGATGATAAGACTGATTTCAATGTTATGGAAAAAGTCAAACTTGAAAACACTCCTCTTGAAGGGTTTGAAATGTATATATCAGCGCAAACAGATGGGTTGATGACCAATCGAAATGATGTTATTTTGGTCACTTTTTATGCAGACTGTGTTCCTCTGATCTTATATGATCCAGTGAAACATGTGGTGGCTGCGGTTCACAGCGGTTGGGTAGGGACAGCAAAAGCGATTGGAGCTGAAGCCGTTAGAAAAATGGTTTCCGTTTATGGCTCCAATGTGTCTGACATTAAAGTCGGAATAGGCCATAGTGCAGGAATTTGTTGTTATGAAATTGGAGATGATGTCATTGATGCTCTAAAATTGGAGTTTTCTGTACAATCAATTCGTGATTTTGTTATAACGAAAAGATACGGAAAATACATGATTGACCTAAAAGAAGCGAACGCCAAACTTCTAAGGGACGCAGGAATTAGTCCAAAGCATATTGAGATTGACCCAGATTGTACAATCTGTAATCCGGAAAAATACCATTCACATAGGAGAGCAAAAGGTGGAAAGCGCGGTATGATGAGTGGCATAGTACAACTCAAATAATAATAAGTGTTGAAATTGTGCCTGAATTGTATTACAATTATCTATTGTACGATTGTAGTTTTGTAGGACTGGAAAGGTGATCGGATGAATCATATCAAAAAAGTGTATGAAAACTCTATAGCAGAGGAACTGGAAGTCGAAGAGGGCGATGTCCTATTGTCAATCAATGGGCGTGAAATCGTTGATATCATGGACTTTATTTACTTGTGTCATGATGAATATATAGAAGTTGACATACAAAAAAAATCTGGAGAAATCTGGTCACTTGAAATTGATAAAGAGTATGATGAGCCTCTTGGTATTGATTTTGTCAATCCAATTATTGATCATGCCAAAAGATGTTCCAACAATTGTGTGTTTTGCTTTATAGATCAGTTACCCAAAGGGATGAGGGAGACTCTATATTTCAAGGACGACGATTCAAGATTGTCCTTTTTACAGGGAAATTTTGTTACTCTTACCAATCTTAAAGAAGCGGATATTGATCGAATAATAGAATACCATATCAGTCCGATCAATGTTTCAGTACATACGACTGATCCGGAACTTAGAAAAAAAATGCTTGGAAATAGATTTGCGGGTAATATCATGGAACGTCTCGAAAAATTGACTGAAAGTGGTATTGTTGTCAATGCTCAAATAGTGCTATGCCCTGGCTATAACGATGGTGAGGCTCTTGATAAAACCTTAAATGATCTTATCGGCTTTTATCCGTCACTTAACAGTGTGGCTGTAGTACCTATTGGTCTGACTAGCCATAGAGATGGATTGATTGAAATGAGACCTGTGGATCAAAAGGTTGCTTTAGAAACCATAGCCATCATGAATGCATTTCAAAATAAAGTGCTTGAGTCGCATGAAACAAGATTTGCGTTTCTTGCGGATGAGTTCTATATTCAAGCAGGTTGTGATTTTCCGGAAGATGAATCCTATGAGGGATATATTCAGCTTGAAGATGGTATTGGTATGATCAGAAAGCTGATTACAGAAGTGGATGAAATGCTCTCAAAAGAATTGTCAGACCCAGTAGTGAAACAAAAAGTTCTTGTTGTGACCGGAACAGCTGCAAGTCCATATATACAGTCCATTTGTGGAAAAATTACGAGCAAATATCCTGAAGTCCAAATTGATGTCAAAACAGTGATCAACGAATTTTTTGGTCAACGGATCACAGTTGTAGGACTTTTGACCGGTACTGACATTAAAGCTCAACTTGGTTCAGTAGATGGATATGATCGAATTCTTTTACCAGAGTCGATTTTTAAATCAGAAGATATTGTTTTATTGGATGATGTCACGATAGATGATTTAACAGATTATTTTAATGTTCCCGTCATGAAAGTCAAAGTGGACGGAGAAGATTTATTGAAACATATTTTGAATGGAGGATCCAATGAGTAGAAATCCCATAGTGGCCGTGGTTGGTAGACCGAACGTAGGCAAGTCAACCTTTTTTAATAGAATCGCAGGAAGACGAATATCGATAGTAGAAGACACACCAGGTGTGACACGTGACAGGGTTTACGCGGATTGCGAATGGCTTACACACAATTTCACATTGATAGACACAGGTGGTATTGAACCGAACTCTTCTGATGTCATATTATCTCAAATGCGCGATCAGGCACAAATTGCAATAGATACGGCAGATGTCATTCTGTTTTTATGTGATGGCAAAAACACTTACACAACTGCGGATGAAGAAATAGCCCAGATGCTTCGTAGATCTAAAAAACCTGTAATCCTTGTTCTCAATAAAATAGATCAGTATAAAGAACCTGATTTTTATTATGACTATTACAATCTGGGATTAGGTGAGCCAATTATGATCTCATCTGTGAACGTCCTTGGAATAGGCGATTTACTGGATGAAATAGTGAAGTTGTTCCCAGAAGAGTCTGAACTTGTCGAAGAAGACGATGCCATTAGAATTTGTTTCATCGGAAAACCGAATGTCGGTAAATCTTCAATGGTCAATAAGATTATTGGAGAAAACAGAGTCATAGTTTCCGATATTGCAGGTACGACCAGGGATGCTATTGACACACCTTTCGAATATAATGGACAAAAGTTTGTACTCATTGACACCGCAGGTTTGAGAAGACAGAATAAAGTGAATGAAAATATAGAAAAATATAGTGTGATTCGTACTATTTCAGCAATTGAACGCTCGGATGTCTGCTTTATCATGATCGATGCCAAAGATGGTATAACCGATCAAGACAAAAAAGTTGCGGGTTATGCTCATGAGGCTGGTCGAGCCGCAGTATTTGTAGTCAACAAATGGGACTTGCTTGTCAAAGACAACGATACTCTATATGAATTCCAAAGAGTTATCCGTGAGCAATTCGCATATATGCCTTATGCAACTATTATGTTTGTATCGGCAGTGACTGGACAGAGGGTTATGCAATTGCTTGACCAAGCAATTTATGTATCCAACAACCATGCACTTAGAATTTCAACAGGAGTCCTTAACGATGTACTCAATGAAGCCATGGCACTGAATCAACCGCCATCTGACAAAGGTAAGAGACTTAAAATTTACTATGCTACACAAGCATCTGTTAAACCTCCTACATTTGTTCTATTTGTTAATGATAAGGAATTGGCGCATTTTTCATATATTCGCTATTTGGAAAATCAAATCAGGAAAAATTTCAACTTTGAAGGAACCCCAATTGTTTTCAATGTGAAAGCGAGAGGTTGACCTATTGAAACCCAAGTGAATATCTTGGGTTTTTTTGTATGTTAAATGGGGTATAATAGTAGATCGAGTTGACGAAGACCTTGGTTTTGCACCTATTGAGGATGGTCTTTGACGTGAAAATATGGTATAATATCTGTTGATGTATAGTTTTTACGAATCAATGAATTCAAATAGGTAGGAGGAACAAATTGAAAATTGCTGTAATAGCTTCTGGAAGCTGGGGAACCGCATTATCAATGGTCCTGGACTCCAATGGACATGATGTGGTCACATGGGCTCGCGATGAAAAACAAGTTGAGGTGATCCTCAGGACAAGAAAAAATGAAAAGTACTTGCCCGGTTTAGTATTGCCTGATGGAATAGATTTTACAAATGACATAAAAAAAGCTGTTGAAGGTGCACAGGTCTTATTATTCACAGTACCCTCACAACATTACGCAAATACCCTACAGATGATGATCGATCAAGATCTTATTCACCCTGAAGTAACTATTGTAAACGTCTCCAAGGGTATTGACATGCAAACACTGGAGACACCTTCCCAAATCACTTCAAGATTGTTGCCTGACGCAAAATTTGTTGTGCTTTCAGGTCCTTCACATGCGGAAGAAGTGGCATTAAAATTGCCTACTGCACTTGTATCGGCGTCCAGATCAAGAGAAAATGCGGAGTTCGTTCAGGACCTTTTCTCAAATGAATTTATGAGAATATATACGAATCCTGATGTAATCGGTGTTGAAATCAGTGGCGCTTTAAAGAATATAATCGCACTGGGTGCGGGAATCAGCGATGGGCTTGGTTTTGGTGACAATGCAAAAGCAGCTCTCATCACAAGAGGAATCAACGAAATCGCACAGCTCGGAATTGCAATGGGTGCCGAGGCTGATACTTTTAAAGGGCTTGCTGGAGTCGGCGATTTGATTGTCACATGTACGAGCATGCATTCACGAAATAGAAGATGCGGTATTTTGATTGGCAAAGGCAAGAAACTTCAGGAAGCGATCGATACTATCGGAATGGTCGTTGAAGGCGCATACACTGTGAAGTCGGCCTATCAGCTCAGAGAGAAACATAATATCGAAATGCCAATAACAACAGAGCTTTATAGAGTATTATATGAAGACAAGAATGCAAGGGAAGCGGTACTGGATCTCATGACACGAAGCAAGAAACATGAGATGGACGAATACGCTTCAAAAATGATCAACTGGCTTTGAGAAGAGGTAGGATATGTCAGCACAAAAGGTCAGAAAAAAGAAAAAACGAAGACCCAAATATGGACGCATTCTTTTTAGTTTGATATTTTTTGTGCTAATAGTTTATTTTATGGTCAAACTTGGCATAGACATGTTTTTCAAAGAGCACATGACTTATTTGGTTGAAGTGGATACACTTAATATCGAAAAAGAATATAAAACACTGATTTTAAGGAATGAGCTTGTTGTGGATACCGCAATTGCAGGACAAATCACTTATTTCACGAGTGAAGGATCAGTAGTGACAAAGAATGATCAAGTCGCTGAAATATTCAATGACGGATCGACATCAGAAATTGTAGAGGCTACTGAAAGAGAGCTCAATAGAAAACAAATTGAATTTGATTACAATTCATTGGCTTATGATATTGAGAACATCAAAAATCAAATCCTTTTTAATTTGCACAATCAAAATTTTGATGCCATCTCTTCCTATAAGAGAGACCTCATCCTTAAATTTGAACGGCTGGATAAATTACAATCCGAAAACAAATTCCTATCGAATAGAATTGCGTCCTACTCACAACAAACCATAGGTGAAGGAAAGCTGCTTGAAGGACAGAAAAAAGCCATACTGGCTCCTGCAAGCGGCATATTGACCTATAAACTGGATGGGTATGAATCGTTTATAACAATTGATAATCTTTATAATATCAATTATGAGGAAATCAGCAAAGTGGACATCAATGCCACATCAATCATCAAAGAGAATACAAGTCAAGACGGCACGCTTTTTAAGATCGTTGACAACGCCACCTATTATTTAGTGGCAATCATACCTAATGAGGAAGTTGAAACTTATAAGAATGTTCAGAAGATCACAGTAGAAATTGGAGCTGAAAAGCTTTCTGGAGAGGTTTATGATGTTTTCACAGATGATCAAAAAGCAGTTGTCGCAATACGAATGAATGAAGTTTTTGATGGTTTTTATAATCAGCGATGGGTGGACGCCAATGTCATTAGAGAGAATTATCGTGGTCTGAAAGTCTACGTGGACTCTATAGTAAATATTGAAGGACAACTCGGTGTGTATGTGGTGGAAAATGATCGACGCCTTAAATTTGTACCCATCAAAATCTTGGGATACGACGATGAAAATGCAATCATATACAATTCACAGTTTTACGATATTGATCAAGGATTGGTCAGAAGTATAAAGACCAACCAGGAAGTTGTTAGAAATGCGCATAAATATAAAGCGGGTGACCGTATTGAATAGGAGGTCCAAGTGTCATTTGAATATTTGAAAACACATATTATGGAAGTCAACGAAGACATTAGAAGAATATGCGAAAGACTTGGGCGAAATCCCGATGATGTAACTTTTATTGGAGTGACCAAGACTTATGAGCCGGAGATTATCAATGCATCTATTGAATATGGAATAACAGACATCGCTGAAAATAGGGTGCAGGAAATCACAAGAAAATTCGATGATATTGTTTATAAAGTCCGCTGGCATCTTATTGGACATTTACAGACAAATAAAGTAAAATATATTATAGACAAAGTTGATTTGATTCACTCAGTCGATAGTGTGAAACTTGCTGAGGAAATTCAAAGCAGAGCTTCAAAAATCGAAAAGGTCCAGGATGTACTGATTCAAGTGAATGTTGCAAATGAGATTCAAAAATATGGCATTCCTAAAACAGATCTTCCAGAAGTTTTGGAAGCTTTATCGAAAATGCCCAATATCAGAGTTTGTGGACTTATGAATATAGCACCTCTAGTGGATGAACCTGAGCTGCTCAGAAACGATTTTCGAGAGATGAAGAAACTGTTTGATTCATTATCGACCTACTCATATTCAAATGTAACACCAATTCATTTATCAATGGGTATGTCAGGCGATTATGAGATAGCGCTTGAAGAAGGTTCGAATATGATTAGGATAGGCACCAAAATATATGGTGAGCGAATGGCGACGAAAATTTAAGGAGGCTCTATATGGGTGATAAATTTATTGACAAAATCAAGTTTTTTTGGGGAGTAGACACACAAGAGGAAGAAGATACCACCGAAGATTTTTACGACGAACTTAAACACAAAGATCTTGATACCGATGATTCTTATTCGGCAGTCACTGATTCGTCACAAAAGTCAATCAATACCATCAAGACTTCAAATAAGATCTTAAATATTCATTCCAATTCGCAAATGAATGTGGTGCTTTATAATCCAAAGACTTTTGATGAATCCACAAGCATTGTGGACACACTAAAAAGCCGTAGACCTGTGGTTATGAACATCTCTGAACTTGATAAGGAACTGGGAAGAAAGATATTTGATTTTTGTTCTGGAGCTTTATATGCCGTAGATGGTCATATTCAACAAGTTGCCAAAGGTATTTTTATTTTGGCGCCACAAAATGTGGACATCACAGGTGATGTCATGAGAAAATCAGACAGCCCAGTCAGTGCGTGGCTGAAAGAAGAAGAATAAACATAGAAGAGGAAGGACTTTAAATGTTGGAATTGAGAGTAACCATATATTATTTTTTGCAAGTTGTCATGTATCTCGTATTTGCAAGAGCCATGTTGTCTTGGTTTGTAAGAGATCCTAAGAATCCACTTATGAGATTGTTGTTGACACTCACCGAACCGATACTTGGACCAATCCGATCACTGCTGATCAAATTGAAGATCGGTGGCAACATGATCGATTTTAGCCCATTGGTTGCTCTTTTGCTCATCCAAATGCTAAGTGCCATGGTGCTTGGTTGGTTCTGATGAACAAACAAGGTGTTTTAAATTATTATAAGGATTTTATTGATTCTGAAGGTGTTTTTTTAAAGACACTTGATCAATTAAATGATGCAGAAACGTATTTTGAACCACAAATGACGGATTTTCTCAGTCCAGATTTGGCTTTTGTTTTTGAACGCATTGCAAAAGAAGATGGACAGATTGAAACTGAAAAATGTGGAGGCTTTAAATATGCTGAACGGGTGAAACTATGTTTTTACCCTTCTTTTTTAGATGTCATTCCTTTTGAAAAACATATTTCAGTGCTTCAAATGGATTATAATGACAAATTCAACAAACTGGAGCACAAAGATGCACTTGGTGCTCTTATGGCTATGGGGATTCAAAGAAAGAAGATTGGAGATATCGTTGTGGCTGAAGGCGCACTTCAAGTTGCTGTCGACAGTACGCTTGAATCGTATCTTTTGACTTCCATCGACAAAATCGGCAGAGCCGGTGTCAAGGTAAAGGTCGTATCAAAGGACGCTTTTTTTGATAAGCAAATAGAATATCGAAAAGTGGTTGGAACTGTCAAGTCAATTCGTTTGGATAGTATAGTTGCCATGGGTCTTAATTTATCTAGAAGCGAATCCCAAAAGTTGATCCAATCAGAACTTGTCAAGGTGAATCATCGTGTTCAGACCAATACCGCTCTTGATCTTAAGACAGGAGACTTGATTTCAGTAAGAAAACACGGTAGATTTATAATTGAAAATATTCTTGGTCAAACCAAAAAAGACAGAACAAGAGTGGAATTATCATTTTATTCAAGATAAAGGATCACAGGAGGCTGTTATGTTGACACCGTTAGATATTCAAAACAAGCATTTTTCCAAAACAATCAGAGGTTATAGCGAGACGGAAGTTGAAGAGTTCTTAGGGCTTGTAGTCCGTAGTATGGAGGACTTGATTCTGGTGAATATCGATACTACCTCAAAGATCACTGAGCTTGAACATGAATTATCCAGATATAAGAGTATGGAAAAAACAATCAATGAAGCCATGATTTTAGCACAAAAGACGTCTGAAGATATGGTGCACAACGCATCAGAAAAATCCAGTTATATCATTGAACGTGCTGAAGACCAAGCTAAAAAAATTATGAATGATGCCAACAATGAAGTGCTTGATATTCTAAAAAGACACGAAGCTGCCAAGTTGGAACTCAAAGCTTTTCAGACTAAATTCAAAGTGCTTTTGGAATCACAACTGAAACTTGTGGATGAAATGATTGTAAGTATTGAATAAAGGTTGACGACGGAAAGACCTTCCGTTATAATAGTTATCAAATGTTATAAAAAAAAGCAATGATTGGGACAAGTAAGCCCTATGTCGCTTAAGAGAGCTCGTGGTTGGTGCGAACGAGTAGTGGACATATCGCCTAAGATCACCCATAGTTATCGACGTGAACAAAGAGTAGCGTTGGTCGGTTAAATACCGTTATCATGTTGAGAGACACTAATGTGTAATTTGGGTGGTACCGCGGAATATCCGTCCCATAGCTTTAAGCTATGGGATTTTTATTTTTTTGAAATCAGAGATGAAAGGAAGACTATTATGGGTTATAAGGAACTTGGAAAACACGCGATAGCGGACAATGAGAAAAACGTCCGTGAATATTGGGAGGAAATTGACCTTCTGAAATTGAGCATCGACAGCAGAGAAGGGGAAAAACCATTTATATTCTATGAAGGTCCTCCAACTGCAAATGGCAAGCCTGGAATACACCATGTTCTTGCGAGAGCACTTAAAGATGCGGTCTGTCGTTACAAAACCATGCAAGGCTATCAAGTCAAAAGAAAAGCCGGCTGGGACACTCATGGCCTACCTGTGGAAATCGAAGTGGAAAAGCGTCTCAATCTTAATGATAAGACTGCAATCGAAGCTTATGGTATCGAAAACTTCAATCATCAGTGTAAAGCTTCTGTGTTTGAATACGAAGATCTTTGGAGAGAGATGACTAAAAAAATGGCATACCTCATAGATCTGGACAACCCATATATCACACTTGAGAATGATTACATTGAAAGTGAGTGGTGGATCCTCGATAAATTCTTCAAAGAAGACTATATCTATGAAGGCCACAAAATTCTTCCTTACTGTCCTAGATGTGGTACTGGACTCGCTTCCCATGAAGTGGCTCAGGGTTACCAAGAAATAAAGACAGTGACAGTTTATGTAAAATTCAAGAGAAAAGATCATGACGAGTATTTCTTGGTTTGGACGACCACACCTTGGACTCTTGCTTCAAACGTTGCACTTACAGTCAATCCTAATGAGACCTATGTTAAAGTTCGCCATAACGGTGAAGTATTATATGTAGAAAAGAATCTTGCTCCTTCAGTCCTTGAAGGCGAGTTCGAAGTCATTGAAGAACTTAAGGGCAAGGATCTGGAGTACATGGAATATGATCAGTTGATGCCATTTGTAAGCGTGGACAAAAAAGCTTTCTATGTGACATGTGCTGACTATGTAACTGTGGAAGATGGCACTGGTATCGTTCATACAGCACCGGCTTTCGGTGAAGATGACTACAATACTGGAGTCAGATATGATTTGCCTGTGGTTCAGCCTGTTGATGAAGAGGGTAAATATACTGAGACACCTTGGAAAGGCACATTTGTTATCGATGCTGATCCTGAAATCGTGAACTGGCTTGCTGAACAAGGATTACTTTACAGAAAACAAAAAATGGAACACAATTATCCTCATTGTTGGCGTTGTAGAACACCTCTCCTTTATTATGCAAAACCAAGCTGGTATATTGCAATGACCAAGCTTAAAGATCAACTGATCGCCAATAACAATTCTGTCAACTGGTTCCCGGATTATGTAGGAGAAAAAAGATTTGGAAACTGGCTTGAAAACCTTAACGATTGGGCAATTTCAAGAAGCAGATACTGGGGAACTCCTCTCAACATCTGGAAATGTGACTGTGGGCATTTGACTTCAGTAGCATCCAGACAAGAGCTCAAAGATAGAGCGATTGAAGATATAGATATCAATATAGAACTTCACCGTCCATATGTAGATGACGTACATCTTAACTGCGACAAGTGTGGTGGCATAATGAACAGGGTACCTGATGTTATCGACTGTTGGTTTGACAGTGGTGCGATGCCTTTTGCACAACACCATTATCCGTTTGAAAACAAAGAAGAATTCGATACTCTTTTTCCTTCGGATTTCATATGTGAAGGGATTGACCAAACTCGAGGATGGTTCTATTCACTAATTGCAATCAGTACTTTTGTAATGGGCGTTTCCCCTTATAAAAATGTTCTTGTCAACGACTTGGTCCTCGACAAGGATGGGAAGAAAATGTCCAAATCCAGAGGCAATACTGTTGATGCGTTTGAACTCCTTGACAATTATGGTGCGGATGTTGTGAGATGGTATCTGTATTATGTTTCACCAGCCTGGACTCCGACAAAATTTGATGAGGAGGGTCTGATAGAAGTTGCATCCAAGTTCTTTGGTACCATCAAAAATGTGTACAACTTCTTCACACTATATGCCAACACAGACAACATTGACGCAAAAGCTTTCAATGTCCCTGTTGAGGAAAGACCGGAACTCGATCAATGGATCATATCAAAACTCAATACTTTGATCAAAGGTGTCAACGCCGATCTCACTGTATTTGATTCAACAAAAGCTGTTAGAAAAATGCAGATATTTGTCAGTGAAGATTTGTCCAACTGGTACATCAGACGTTCAAGAAGAAGATTTTGGGATTCTGAACTCTCCAGTGACAAGATGTCGGTTTACAACACAACTTATGAAGTTCTGGTAGCGGTTTGTCAACTCGCTGCACCATTTGCACCATTTTTGACTGAAGAAATTTATCGCAATTTGACAGGCGAAGTCTCTGTTCATGTCAGCAAGTATCCTGAAGCAGACGAATCATTGATCAAGGTGCGTGTTGAAGAGCGTATGGACCTCATCAGAGAACTCGTAACACTTGGACGTGCAGCTAGAGAATCTGTGAAGATCAAAGTCAGACAACCCATTTCAGAAGTGATAGTTGATGGTAAATATGAAGAACTGATTTCTGACCTGGTGCCTTTGATTGAAGAGGAGCTCAACGTCAAGCATGTAAAATTCACAAAAGATTTGCCTGAATATATGAACTTCCAACTCAAGCCAAACTTTAAAGTGCTTGGACCAGTCATCGGCAACAAAATGGGTGCCTTTGGAAAAGCTCTTTCTGCACTTGATCCTCAAGTATATGCAATGTCATTTGAAGCCGGTGAAACGGTTGATCTGGATCTTGGTGATGAGGTATTTAGTGCGACCAGTGAACATGTACTTGTCAACATCACTGCAAAAGAAGGTTTTACAGTGAAGATGGAGAACAACAGATTTATCATTTTAGATACTCACTTGACAGAAGAACTGATCACTGAAGGCTATGCACGTGAGATGATCTCGAGAATTCAACAAATGAGAAAATCAAATGACTTTGAAATGATGGATCAAATCAAGATTTACTATAAGGCTCCAGAAGTATTCAAAGATGCTGTTGTAAAACATGCGGACTATATCATGTCCGAGACTTTGG
>JAWSUW010000018.1:0-30671 GCA_033549245.1 Bacillota bacterium
TTACATATATTTACATTAATGATACACTATTGACATATTTTGGAAAAGGAGAACTGTCTTGAAGATTATTGCTTATGCCCGTCCAGAACAAAACGACATACTATTAGAATTAAGATCCTTGATTCCTGACATCGAAACACTACATAACATTCACAGACTCAAACAGGAAGATTTATTAGATACTCCTCATGTCTTGATTATTGTTTCCCAACCTACTCATAAGGAACAGAAAATTATTTCGGAATTGATATTTCTAAAAATCATCAAATTTGAAGGGATCCGCTCAGAAGGTTTCGCAGTAGTGGTAGTCGATAATGCTGATGATTTGGAAGCTATCATAAAAAATGCGGAAAAAGAGTTAAAAGACCGAATCAGAAGTAATTATAAAAAGAGCATTGAAACGACTCAAGTGCTAACGGATGAAGAAAAGCACTATTTGGAAAAGCTCTCGGGTGAACGTACTGAGGGGAAGACTAAGAATAAGCTGTTAAAGAAATTGAATAAAGAAAGGGTCAATAATGAACTGGACATCAGAGGACAATTGACCATTCTTGGTTCGGGTGAAGCCGCGGCTGAAATTGCAAAAGTATTCTCCACATATGGAAATATGAAGGTCCTACTTTTGGATGGAAATCTGCTCATCCCATCCATGGATGTACATTTCAACATCCAAAATATTCAGACCAGGATTGATAGTCACTTGAAGGGCATTGATAATACAGGCATTAACATCGGACTAGATGCCATTGCCAAAAACGCTGATTTTGACAGCAATTTGAAAAAGATGGTGCACCGCATCAATCCGAGGCTGGATGTGATGCTCGGAAATTATAACTTATACAATTATGAGCATTATGACACTATAGAGTTCAAAGTTTTGCTTGATAAACTTAAAATACATTATGATCTGATCATTCTCAGTGCTTCTCAGATGCCTTATGACAGTCTGACACTGCTAGGGCTGCATCATAGCAAAATCAATATATTCATATGCGAGAATTCAGAAGTCAATATTCGTTATTGCAACAATGTCATCGAAATACTCAAGTCAAAACAGAACATTTCAGATATAAAATTTCTGAGTTTACTGTATGTAAATGGCAATCACAATTCTGGGATAAGCGACAACCTTATGAAAGGCATTTTTGGAAAAATGTATGTTGGAAGACTAGAAGGAAAAAGTAGGAAACGCACAAAAAGGACATTGTCAATTCTTAAGAAAGTGGAAGAGAGGTGTGAGCGATGGGATTAGTCAGCAGCATTCACGAGCCGATGGTGGATTATGACACTTCCTCTTATCAAAAGACGTCCAAGTGGGCGAGCATACTTTTGGACGAGATCGTTTATGAATACGCGGCGCTCATAGCGGACATTGAAGATGGAAAAGTAGCCCCTTCGTACTTGAAAAAAGAAATCGAAAAGAAAGTAGACCAGCAAAAGGGATTGTTTAAAGCGGAGCAGATCAAAAAAGAGATCTTTGACACCATATACGGCTATGGATTGCTGCAAAGTTTCATTCTGGATCCGGATGTGAGCGACATTGATATTCCAAGATTTGATTTTATACTTATCAAACGGTTCGGCTGCTTTGAGCATATCAATGAGACTTTTTCCTGTGAGGAATCCTTTGAACAGTTCTGCAGATTGTTGATTATTCGCCACGGAGGTGTGATCAACGCAGTGGATGCGCACTGTAGGGTCAGTGACAAGAACAACAGACTTAGAATCAATGTGAGCATACCACCAAGAAACGCTACAGGAACGTCACTGAACATTAGAAAACATAGACATCGAGCATATAAATATGAAACATTGGAGCAATTGAATTTTTTGGATGAGCAGTCCAGGAAAATTATTGAGGAAGTGAATAGGTCTGGCAAAAATATACTGGTCTGCGGGAAAGGCGCGTCCGGTAAAACGACTTTGCTTAGAACGCTAATTGAAACCGGGGATAAGTATGAGCGAATGTTGATATGCGAGTCAGATACGGAACTTTATCCACAAAGGAAAAATACCATAGTTCAGCATATCGAAAAAAGGAGAAACAAGCGGGGTTCTGGTAGTCTGGAGTCACTTATAAAGGAAGGGCTAACCATGTCACTGGATGCTTATTGTATTGGAGAAATAACCGGTTCAGAAGCATGGCCATTTGTCAAAGCAGGGTACACGGATCATCGAATACTTGGCACTTTGCATGCTCAATCGAGTTTTGACGCATTGGAACGATTGCTCATGCTAATGGAGAATGAGACGCGTATTGAAGAAGCGGCACTTAAAAATATTTTGGCAAACAGCATGGAAATTATCATATATCTGAGAGATTTTTCTGTACATGAAATCATAAACGTCAAGGATTATGATAAGCACAGAAAAGCCTACGAGTATGAAGTCCTCTATGGAAAGGGAGGATGACAATGTATCTTGTTTTGATCATCAACTCACTTGCAGTACTTTTTCTTCTGGGGAAAGACCATAAGTTTAAAAAGTCGCTTTTGATTACCAAAAGACCTTTGCAGGTGCATCATCAGAGTTTCATTGCTCGTGGGGCTTGGATTTATAAACTCATTAGGCGCTACTCAGTGCAAACTTTTTTAGAAGAATGGCTGGGTCAAGGCAGGTTATTAAAACTTTGGGGGTGCTGGGCAATCATCATAATGGCGGGGCTTTATTTCATCAACTTGCCACTAGGATTGAAAATCTTGTTTTGGATCATGGCCATGTGTCTGCCGGCAGTACTACTGGAATGGCGACTCGAATGGATTGACAACAATATCGATAGAACGCTGTTTACCTTTCTATCCAAAGCCAATGCTTGTCTGATTCAAAACGAAGATCTTATTAACGCACTCCTTGAAGTGGAACGCTCCATCACTAACGTCTATATCCGTAAAGGGCTTAAAGTGTTTAATACTGCAATCAGAGCCGGGGTGTCATCGGAAGTCGCCTTTAAGATGCTTTTGGATTCCACACATCATGATTACCTAAGGTATATATACCTTAACCTCGAGCAAGTGCACCTCAGACAAGGAGATGTGATTGAACTTCTGAAAGCACTTGAGAATGAGTATACAGCCATTCAGATTGAACTCAATAAAAGAAAAATTGAACTACAGCATGATCGAAATCTCACTTTGTTCAGCTTTGTGCTTGTTGTGCTTACAGCGATGAGAATCATTAAAACCCACGATTATATTGTCACGTTTTACATGAGTACAGCACTGGGCCAGGTATTGAGTTTCATGCTTGTTCTTTCAATGGGGATAGGACTCGGCATAGTGATCATTGCATCCAGAAAACGAGTATAGGAGGGAATATGCAAATCATAGTTGGACTTGTCAATGTGGTGCTGATTGCGTTGATTCTAGATGGTCTAAACAAACAGTGGCAAATGAACCGCATCATGCCGCTTCAGTTTGAACGTCCTCAAAAGCTGTCCTCAAAAGTCATAGGAATCAAGTCGAAGCGAAAACAAAGCACTGAGCTTTCAAAGAATTTTTATAGACTATACAAGTACATAACTATTCAAGTATCAGCGGGGTCCAGACCGGAAGACATCTATAAGTCTCTATATAAAATTGTGCATTCAAGAGCATTGAAGGCTGAGCTGCTGAAGTTTTCAGTGATTCTAACACAACGTCATGATATCAAACAGAGTCTTGAGGGACTTAAAAAGCAATTGGATTTTGATGAAGGTCAAATTTTTGTTGGAATCCTTCAAAGTATGTCTGGTACAGGTTTGTCCTCTGACGCCTTTATGAGGCTCGATCACATGCTCTTTCAGAAATATTTGTCAGGGATCAGGGCAGAAACTGACAAAGTAAGACAACTTTATCTTGCTGCAGTTATCACTTTTACAGCAGTGACCACATGTATGCTTTTGTTTCCAATCCTACATCAAATGTTCTACTCTGCGAAAAAAATATTTATATAAAACTATTACAAGGAGAAAATAATGGAGAAAATGAGATTAAAGATTAAGGAATTCCTGCAATCTGAAAAAGGGGAGTTTGGAATGAGCGCAATTATCGGTGTTGCCATCGGACTTATTGTGGCAGCGTTCATATTGATACCAGGAATACAGACTTTTGCAACACAAATCATGACTGATATGCAAAATTGGTGGGCGAATGCCATCAGTTCCCAGTTGTTCCCGAACTGATCATGGGAATCGATCAAGTCATTGTGGCGGGGATAGTAATCATCATAGTGATTTCAATATGTCTGGTGTTCTTCGATTTTTTGATGCCCCTTTACGTGAAACAGCAATTTGAGAATTTATGTAGAACTTATGTCCTGATAGCTGAATCCGAAAATGGACTCTCCACTGAAAAGAGTAATATGTTAAAAGACCGAATCTTAAGTCTTGGAGTGGAAAATATTATCATCACCGCTAAAAACATCAATGAAGTCAAAAGAAATGAAACAATTGAAATCAAAGTGGAAGGACAGTATGTTGTTAAGGGGATTACAGCACTATTCAAGAGGGAAGATAAAACAATGTCATTCAAATTCGAATCAGAGGTTTATGCAAGACGTGTCGTCAATTGATTGTCAAAGAGGCTCTACATCCATAGGTCTTGTGATCACCATATTCTTTTTGGTCTTATTTGTAATCTTTCCGCTACAGGCGATGGCACTGGAAATGAAAGCATTTGATGTTGTAAATCAAAAAGTGGTTTTGGCGTCGGAACTTGCAGCAATCGATTTGGTACTCGATTTGTCACCAGAGTCACTCAGTGAGGGGGCATTCGGTTGGCGTAGCACTTTAAGGGATAGTTATGAAATTCTACTTAGGAGGAAACTTGATCATCTCACTTGCGAGATCACACCAGAAAATTTAGAAGTGAACTGGAATCCCGACGAAGGGATTCCCGCTCTTAATATAAGATACACCTATATTTATACGAGTCAATTGATGCAATATCCGGAGCTGTCAAAAGAGATGCAAGTAGAGTTTCAGTATGAACTGCCAATGGATTTTTAGGAGGGTATTTTGAAAAGATTAATTACAGTTGGAGCTGTTTTGCTGCTCGGACTCGTTTTGACTGTTATAGAGGTCAACTGGATCCAAAATGAGAAAAAAACCGATACACTGCCAGTAGTTACCTTGACCAGGAGTATAGAAGCGGGTAGCACCATTAAAAAGTCGGATTTGACCGTTAAGAAAATCGACAAATCCTTGTGGAGCGATGGAAATGTAAGCAAACCGGAGGATGTCGCAGGCAAAACGGTTCTCATCAGTATGGAAAGTCATTCGATTATTACGAGTGGGAGTTTAAAAGAAAACGCTTATGGGTCGCCGGAAACCGGCAATGCGATTACCGCCATCAAGCTCGCTCCGGAAGAAGCTCTTTGTTGGACACTGGCCACTGGAGAACCCGTCAATGTAGTGTTGGTGGATTCGACGCTTGTCTTAAGGGATCTAGGTGAAGTAACAGTAAAGGGTTTATACGATAATTATCTGATGGATTCCGATGTACCGGTTTATGTAGTGGTGGAGGGAAAGAGAAAGACGATAGAAAATATTGTCTCACATCGGGAATCAGGGCAGATGGAACTGTTAAAACGAGGTGATGAAAAGTGAATTAAATGATATAATTGAACCAAATAACGGTTGGAAGGAGTGTCTATGGATTATAGCAGACTCTCGAGAGAATCATTGATTCACGAAATCGAGCAACTCAACAAATCATTCGAAAAAGCTAAGATGGTCGAAAAAGGGTATCAACTCGGCGTCCATAATCTACTTGATGAAATAGAAGCGCCAGTGTATTGGATCAAATCCGATTATAGCATTTACTGGGCAAATCGTTTTTGTCTTGAGACACACCAAAATATAGCCAATCAAAAATGCTATCAAATATTTTTTGGATTTAATGACGTCTGTGAAGGTTGTAAGCTGCAGCAAGTCATTGAAGACAATAAGATAGGTATTCATCGTATACAGAAGGAGGACAGTTTCAAAGAGGTATATCAGATGCCCGTTGTCCGTGGTGACTATACCGGTGTTCTCGAGTTTCAGTATGATGCCAGAGAGGCATTTGAATCACTCAGAGCCCAACAGAATCTATTGGAAAGTTATAAGCTTGAGAATTTGGAGCTTTTTCATAAAAATCAAAATATGTCACAATTCATTGAACGCTTTTCTAAATCGCTTATAACACCACTTCGTGCTCTCAATGGCTACTTTCTGCTATCTGAGAAAGAGAAGAACGATATTTATCTGAAAACACTCAAGGACACTGCAGAACAGCTCTATGAAACACTAAATAAAATGATCATGTCAGCAAAATTTGATGAACCAAACATTATACTTAGGAAAGAGGAGTTTAAACTTTTGAACGTAATCTCCGAAGCGGCTGATCAAGCGCGCCTATACAGGCCGAAAGGTTCGATTCATCTGCTTTGTGCTCCCACGATACCAGAAGTGATCAAGGGTGATGCGATGAATTTCAAATTGCTCCTCTCTTATCTTTACGAGATCGTGATGTTTTTCAGCGAAAACAACCCAATCCATGTTTCCATTACAGAAATCTCGCAAACCAGGAATAAAATCAACTTGAAATTCACCTATTCCGCCGAGCAAGGAGACTCTGTAGACGTAGGGAAAATGCTCGATTACTTTGAGCATGACAGAAAAATGCATTATGATTCCATTGAAGCTTACTCCATATCCCTTGGAATACACCTTGCAAGGAAAATCGTGGAGGCTTTTGGCGGAACTATAGAAATCGCAAGTAGTTTGGATCAGGAAATCTATGCCAATGTCGTTCTTGGATTCGACAAATTGTCTCCGATGGAAAGCCAAAGCGAATTACCGGTGAAAAATGTGGTGAACAGAGTACTTATCGTCGATTTTGAAAAACCCGACATCGCTCTGGATGTGTTTGAGGAGTATGAGCTTTACTTTGCACAAACGGGAGATGAGGCCATTAGGCTTTACTTTGAAAAAGAGCCTGATTTGATGCTGATCAATGTGAGCGTTGAGCAGTGTGACGGGTTTGAGGTTTTTGATGAGATTGAGAGACGAAGAAAAACACACCGTCCAATAGTCTCCATGTCCAAGAAACTCATAGACAATGAACGTGTTTTCATGCAGGACTACGGATTTGATGACTATATACCAAAGCCGCTCACGAGCGAAAATTTTAAACAAATAGCAAACAAATATTTATAAATTTAATAAGCATATATTAAAAATGGGCGCCCAGGCGCCCATTTATGGTATAATCATATAGAATATCACACGCTTATTGAATGGAGTAAAAGTATGAAATTAAGATTGATCGCCACTGCCGTTTTCGGTATGGAAGCCATTGTGGCACAAGAGATAAAAGATTTGGGATTTGAAAATGTGGTTGTTGAGAACGGAAGGGTTCTTTTCGACTCGGATGAGCTTGGCCTTGCGCGTGCAAATATGTGGCTCAGAACCGCTGAACGCGTTTTTATTTGTGTAGGTCAGTTCAAAGCTAACAAGTTTGAGACACTTTTTGATGAAATCAATAAATTGCCTTGGGAAGTTTATATTGCAAAAGATGCAGCATTCCCTGTAGACGCGAAATCTGTCAAATCGACACTTTTCAGTTTATCCGACATTCAGAGTCTGACCAAGAAAGCAATTGTCAAACGATTGACCAAACTTTATAGAGTGGAATGGTTTGAGGAAACTCAGGAAACGTATAGAATTCTAGTCTCTATTTTAAAAGACGAGGTGACAGTTAGCATAGATACCTCGGGCTCAGGACTTCACAGAAGAGGGTATCGTGCCAAAGGCAATGAGGCACCACTAAAGGAAACTCTAGCGGCAGGACTGCTGCTCGTCAGCAAATGGAAAGCCGAAAGACCACTGATTGATCCGTTTTGTGGTTCGGGAACCATAGTTATAGAAGCGGCCATGATGGCTAAAAACATTGCACCAGGTCTCAACAGGGAATTTGACTCCCAAAAATGGAGATGGATTGAACCGGAGATTTGGGAGAAAGTACGAAATGAAGCTAAAGAATCAGTCGTTGAAGACTTAGATGTCAAAATAGAAGGTTATGACATGAATCCGAGAGCTATTTCAATCGCTAGAGAAAACGCAGCGCTTGCAGGAGTTGCTGACATCGTTCACTTTCAAGTGCGCGATGTGAAGGATTTCAGCACGTCCAGACAGTATGGTACGATTATTTGCAACCCACCATATGGTGAAAGACTGAATGAAGTCAAAGAAGTCGAACAACTATACAAAGTAATGGGTAAGGTATTCAAACCTTATACCACTTGGTCCAAATATATCATCACGTCACACGATGGCTTTGAAAACGCCTATGGCGAGAAGTCGACGAAAAACAGGAAACTTTACAATGGTCGAATCAAGACGCATTTTTATATGTACTTTGGTGAAAGACCGCCGAGACAACCAAAAGAAAATCAGTAGAGGATGAATTCGCATGAAAAAAGGGAGTGCTCTGTCCCTGACCATTTTGATACTCTCCCTTTTGCTTGTGACACAATTTGATTTGGTGATTGCAGGGGTGTCTAAATGGATCAACGAGGACTATGTCAAAACACAGGAATTCGTATTTAATCAAAACAACAACTTTGAGTATAGGGCAGAGATCATCACGATGGATGATGCATATGTCATTGTGGATCCCACGGAGATCAAGTATGTAAGTTCCGATGGCAATGCAATATGGAAAAAGGACTTGGCCTCCCAGAACGTTGCTGTGGCAGGTGGGGAAAAAATCATTGTTCTGAGTGAGCGCAAAGCAGGAGATGTTTTCGTACTTAATTCAAAAGGTGAAATTACTGCCAAAGTGATGGGTCTTGGATCAGTCAGACAAATCAAAGTGTTCGACGACAAATATATTGGCGTGCTCAAAGATGACAGTTCACTCGTTCTGCTCGATACAAAGATGAAACTTATAAGTACGACACAGCTCCCCAAAGGTGAGATTCTGGATTTTGACCTGAACATCAAAAGTCAGGACATTGTTGCCATATTACTGGATCTCAGCCGTAAGGAGTTCAACACGAAACTGGTTTTGGCATCAATGAATGGCAATATCAGCAGTGGTAGCAACCTGACACAGGAAATCGCTTATGAGATGGAAATCGATGAAGATCGCATCAACGTTCTTGTGGACAGTGCGCTCCTCAGTTATGATTATAAAGGAACGCTGGAAACTCGGATACCGATTGATCGCACCATCAGTCAATTTTTGTTTCATGAAAAATCGGACCAGATTTGGATTTATGTCATGAATACCAATAGTGACCTCAGTGCTCCTCAAAAGGGCAATGAGATATTGATATTTGATAGAGATGGCAATCAGATTGCCGCTTTCGAACCTCCTTTTGATGAAATAGCCGGATTTTCTGAATTTGGAGATCTTGCCATAGTTTTTGGTGCAAGGGAAATTGCGGTCATTGATTCAGAAGGCAGAGTACTGGAGCGTTACAATGGAAAAGATGACATTCAAAAGATTCATTCCATAGACGATAAGAGCTTTGGAGTGGAGTACATCAATCGTTTGGAAATATACGTCAAGAAGTGAATCGGGGGTGGACCGTTTGAATTGGACAGATATCGCTGTTATTGCAATCATAGGATTTAGTATGTACTACGGGTGGAAAAAAGGCTTTATTGTTGCCGCGATCGATTTTGTCAAATGGATTGCCGCGATTGTAATCGCAAGAATGTTCCACGTGCAGTTCACAGCTTTCGTCTCTGAAAAGTTCTGGGATCCCTCCAAAAGTGTGGGCAAACACGTCACGGCATTTTTATATGACATGTTGGGCTTTGATCCAATGACTGGACAAAGCATCACTATCGATCAGATGAATACATCACTGGAGACATTGAAATTGCCGGAAGTATTAGAGAAAACCATTTATAATGCCGTAAACGAGAAAGTGATCAGCACATCCGTGGAATTTGTGGAAGAAATCGCTACCCATATGACAGAGATGATTGTCAATGGAATCGGTTTTCTCGTGTTGATTCTAATATTGCTCACCCTTTTCGGATTTGCCCAGTTCATTGGCAACATGATCGCAAAACTGCCGATCATCAAAGAACTGAACCATGGTGGTGGTCTTATACTTGGCGCGATGATCGGCATCGTTACAGTTTATTTCATCATGGCTGTACTTTCCTACATACCGACATTTAAATGGTCGCGGGATACGGTTTCGGCCATCGAACAATCCCAGTTCGCCATTTATTTCTACAAATATAACATTCTTCAGTATGTGTTCAATACCGTAATAATCAACGGAAGTCTAAATCTATGATGGAGGTTATTGATATGGAAATCAAAATAGATGCGAGAGGGCTGTCATGCCCCAAACCGGTAATAGAAACTAAAAAGGCGCTCGATGGACTGAATGAGGGCAATATCATCACAATAGTCGACAATGCAGTTGCCAGGGACAATGTTTCCAAATTTGCTAAAAGCAAGAAACTGCATTACAGTGTCACAGAAAGCAACGGGTATTATGAGATCAGCATATTCAAGGGGTCCTACGCAGAATCTGTTGAGGAAATGGTGCAAAAGAGACCTGATCTTTCCAACTTGGTCATATTTATAGGAAGCGAACATTTTGGCAAAGGTTCGGAAGAACTTGGAGCGACTTTGATGAAAAGTTATCTTTATGCGCTTTCTGAACATGAACCGTATCCGAAAACGATCATTCTGGTCAATTCTGGTGTCAAACTAAGTACAGTAAATACCAACACGATTGATTATCTGAAAAAACTCGTCGAGTTTGGTACCGAAGTCATCAGCTGTGGTGCCTGCCTTGACTATTACAACTTGAAGGAATTCCTTATGGTTGGAGAAGTTTCAAACATGTACACCATAGTGGAAAAAATGGCTGAAGCCAATAATACGATAACGTTATAGAATTGGAGGAAAAGTTGAAAGAAAAGACATTTATGTTCATATCCTTTGATTCAACTCACAAAGCCATTCATTTCGAGAGGCTTTTGATGAGTCATTTTGCGATTGAACTCATTCCGACTCCTAGGGAAGTCACCGCAAGTTGTGGACTGGCCCTAAAATATGAGCCGGACGACCATCAAGCGATCATGGAATTTCTTGCCGGTGAGAACAAGACCGGTTTAAGGCTTTATCGATATATTAAAGATGCAAGAAGCAGCAGAGCTGTTGAGTCTGAGTGGGGGTGAAGGCATGCCGATCAAACTTGAAATGGGAGATGTCATAACGACGAAGAAACCACACCCGTGTGGGAGCAATTCGTTTGAAATCACCAGAGTGGGAATGGATTTCAGAATAAAATGCATGAAGTGCCAAAAGGAAATTTGGATTCCAAGAGTCAAGCTTGAAAAAAGAATCAAGACCATTGAACGCGGTGGAGAAAAAATTGATAAATAAAAAACCCTTGTCAGATAGGGTGACGAGTGATATAATTCATATGTTGTAAGTGCGACAATGATGTCGCTACTTCTCTGCTCTCAAGATATGAGAGCCACTATGACCATAGGGAGGTGTAGAAGATGAGAAAATACGAAACTATTTTTATTTTAAGACCATCACTTGAAGAAGAAAAGCGCAACGAGATCATTGAGAAATTCAAAGGTATTATTGCTGCAGACGGCGAAATAGAAAAAGTGGAAGAATGGGGAAACAAAAGACTCGCGTACGAAATCGAAAAGCTTAGAGAAGGTTACTATGTACACGTAAACTTCAAAGCAAACCCAACGCTTCCAAAAGAACTCGAAAGAAATTTTAAGATTTCTGACGACGTCATTCGTTTTATCGTAATCAATTTAGAAGAAAAGTAATTAAGGATGGGAGCTCAACATGAATAGTGTAGTACTGATTGGACGTTTGGTAAGAGACCCAGAACTAAGATTTGTACCCGGAAGCGGAATGGCTGTTGCGAACTTCACAATGGCGATCGACAAGGGTCTGACAAGAGAGAAAAAACAAGAGTTCGAAAGCCAAGGCAAACCGACAGCTGACTTCGTAAGAATCGTTGTTTGGGGCAAGCAGGCTGAGAATTGTTCACAATATTTGGCTAAAGGCAAGCTCGTTGCAATCCAAGGCTCAATTCAAACGGGCAGCTACAAAACAACGACTGGTGAAACACGTTATACGACAGAAGTTTTAGCAAATAGAGTTGAATTCCTCGAATGGGGAGAAAAGACACCGTCATCACCGAAAAGCGATGATTTCAGTTTCGGAAGCTCAAGTTTCGATGATTACCAATCCATCGAAGACGATGATGACGTTCCATTCTAATAGAAGGAGGGAATAACAATGATCAAAAGACGTAGAAAAAGAAAAGGCTGTTCTTTTTGTCAAGATAAAGTAGAATCAATCGATTTCAAAGACACAAAAAAATTGCAGAAATATCTTACTGAAAGAGGCAAAATTCTTCCAAGAAGAGTTACTGGCAACTGCGCTAAGCACCAGAGAATGGTAACAAGCGCTGTTAAAAGAGCAAGAATCATTGCACTTTTACCATTTGTTAACGACTAAATAATGTAAAGCGTCCTTTTGGATCCGCAAGGAACAAGAGGACGTTTTTATATTTTTTGTAACAACTGATTAAATTAAAGAGCAAATAGTGTATAATCGTATGAGAGACTAGGCAAAATGGAGGAATATACCCTTGAATCGGACAAGAGAAATTACAGAAGCGGGATTATTTGCGGCAATATTGGTGTTGTTTATTGTGGGATCTTTCTATATTCCCATACTTGGCAATTTGATGGTATTCTTTTTACCGCTGCCGATAGTCATACTTACCATGAAAAACAAGATAGTCAATGCACTCATAGCCGCTGTCATAGCAGGACTTATCTCAAGCACACTTGTGACCCTGGTCTATGGACTCAGTATGGCCGCAGTGGCGGTTGGCGTAGGTTTGCCACTGGGATGGATGATGAAAAAGAAACAACCGGCACTCAATGTCGTTTTAATCGGTGGACTGGGAGCGCTCGTCGCATTTTTCTTGTTCTTTTTATTACTTGATCTGACGACAGGCGTATCCATCACTGAGGAAATTGAACGCTCATTCACCATGTCTATGGATTTTCAGGAATCATTCGGAAAAACCATGGAGAACATGGGGGCGAAAAACGTCTCTGAGACTTTTGAACAATCGAAAGAGACACTTGAGGAAATGCTGTACTTGATGGGACTGATTTTACCTTCCTTATTGATTGTTTTTTCCATGTTCTACACGCTCATCAATATGCTCATGGCACATCAGATTTTGAAACGCATGCGCATAGATCACAGACCACTCGGATCTTTTGCCGACTTCACATATCCGAAGCACCTTGCCTATGGCAGTGCGGGAATGATTGTTTTGGCATACCTTGTCGGTTCGACGGGTTTTGTGGATCCAGTGCTCTTGACAGCGAATTTTTCATATCTGTTTTTTATGATTTTCGCAGTACAGGGATCGGCACTCATTTATTTCTTCATGAACAAATATTTCAACAAGGGACTTTCCAGATTGATGCTTGCACTTATATTGTTCATTGGTGGGTTTCAATATATCGCTTTCATAGGATTCTTTGACGTGATCTTCAACATAAGAAAATTTGGAAAACAAGCGGGGTAATACTATGGGCAACAACAAAATGACCAGTCCGTTCAAAGAGACATTGAATCTTTATCTGATTGTCATTGGAATGCTGGTAGCGGCAATATCGTATTACAATACACTTTGGGGACTACTTGGGATCATCGCATTACTGGGTCTGGTTTTTTATAACTGGACATCCGACCGTGCCAGGTCAAAAAAATGGCGCAAATACATCGAAAACATTTCAACAAGCATAGACAGTGCGGCGCGATATGCAGTGTTCAATTTGCCTGTGCCACTCGTTGTAGTGGATATCGACGGCAAAATCAATTGGTACAACTCAAAATTCACCGATATGGTAGAAGAAAAAAGTGTTGTAGGCAAAAGTTTGGTGAATCTCGTAGGTAATCTCCAGATTGAGCAACTTAAAAATCAGGAGCAGCAAACGGGCGTAAAAGTCGGTGAAAAAATATTCAATGTCTATGCCAATATCGTATCGCTGGACGATGACAATCCATCCGATCTGGTGATCATGCTTTACTGGTTTGACACTACGGAGTACTCCACGCTCAAAATGAAATACGATGACGAAAAACCTATTGTCGCTATGATCAATGTCGACAACTACGAAGACGTCATGAACGAGACAAAAGAAGATAAGATTCCGTTTGTCACCTCGGAGATCGAAAAGAAAATCAATCTTTGGGCTACCCGTATGAACGGAATGATCAAACGGTATCAAAACGATAAATATATGGTCATTTTTGAATCGAAATATCTGGAACATCTTGAAGCCAAGCGATTCTCCATTATCGATGAAGTACGCGAGATCGACGCGGGCAACAAAATTCCCGTGACGCTCAGTATCGGAATAGGCGTCAACGGCAACACGCCTGCAGCCCTTGAGGAAGATGCTTACGCATCACTCGAACTGGCACTTGGTAGAGGCGGAGATCAGGCTGTCATAAGAAAGAAAAACACATTCGAGTTCTATGGTGGCAAGACAAAAGCGGTGGAAAAACGTAATCGCGTCAAAGCAAGAGTTATTGCCCATGGTTTCAGGGCACTGATTGACGAGAGCAGCAAAGTCATTGTCATGGGTCACCATTCGCCCGACATGGATTCTTTTGGTGCGGCAGTGGGCGTTTATAGAAGTGTGATCAATAGGGGCAAAGAGGCTCATATCGTACTCAATGAGGTGACCGATGCCATAGTCAACGTCTATGAGAATTTCAGAGGCAAGCCTCTCTATCAATTCGTGGATTCCAAAAGAGCACTGGAAATGCTCGACGATAACACCTTGGTGGTGGTTGTCGATACCCATAAACCGAGCCTGACGGAATGCCCGGAACTTATTGAAAGAGCTGATAACATCGTTATGATCGATCATCACAGGCGCAGCACCGAATTTATAGAAAAAGCAGTACTCAAGTACTTGGAACCTTACGCATCTAGCACATCCGAGCTCATTGCCGAACTATTTCAATATATGGAAAACAAACCGAAGATTGAAAAAGAGGAAGCAGATGCTTTGCTGGCAGGGATCACAGTAGACACCAAGAATTTCACACTCAAGACAGGCGTCAGAACTTTTGATGCGGCGGCTTATCTGAGAAGACAAGGTGCGGATACCATAAGAGTCAGACAGCTCTTCCAAGATGATCTGGAGACCTTTATTGAAAAGGCCAACATCGTTGGAACGGCAATTCGTTATAAGGAGTCTATCGCCATATCGACATCCGATGTCGCAAGTGACAGCATCCAGCTGATAGCGGCACAAGCGGCTGACGACTTACTCAACATCAGAGGCATCAACGCCTCCTTTGTAATAGCGAAGAAAAATGATGGTATAGTCATCATATCAGGGCGTTCCCTCGGGGATGTCAATGTACAGGTCATTCTGGAATCACTTGGTGGTGGGGGCCATCTGGAGGTTGCTGGAGCACAATTTGTGGATACGGACATTGAACAGGTCAAAGCGAGACTTATTAAGTCCATTGATGAATATTATATGGAAGGAGACATAAAATGAAAGTCATATTGTTAAAAGATGTAAAAGGCACAGGAAAAAAAGGTGACATAATCAATGCAAGTGATGGGCATGCAAGAAACTTCCTGATTCCAAGAGGACTTGCCAAGGAAGCTACGGACGGTAGTGTAAAAGAACTTGAGCATCAAGCCGCATCCAAGCAAAAGAAGGAGCAAGAGAGATTTGATGAAGCCAAAGCTCTGGCTGCTGAAATCGACAAAATTGAGATCACCTTCAAAACCAAAGCGGGTGAGGGCGGAAGATTATTCGGATCGATCACCAATAAAGACGTGGCTGAAGAGCTGAAGAAGAAACACAATCTCGACATTGATAAAAAGAAGATTTCACTGGATCAACCGATTAGAAACCTTGGAACTACCAAAGTTCAAATCAAGGTATATCCAAAGATCTCATCAACAATCAGTGTACACGTCATAGAAGAATAATACAAATGCAGGCTGTAGTTAACGTTCAAAGTCAAGGCACGGATAAAATGCAGTGAAGGCACGACCTTTTGCGTCGTAACTGAACTGGATTTTATCCAGTAACGATGGATTTGGGCGTTTGTCTACAGCCTGAGAGGCGCTAAAGCGCCTTTTTATATCACTTAATTTGTCAGAAAAATCAGAATAAGGGGTAAATTATGCTAAATCAAATTAAAAGTGAAATCAAAAAAACATTGGTCGGAAAAGAAAGCGCCATCGAGGGCATTATGATTGCTCTGCTCTCCGGGGGACACATTCTGATCGAGGACTTGCCTGGTCTTGGAAAGACAACACTGGCCAAAGCCTTTTCCAAAGCCATGAATTGCACTTTCAGTCGAATCCAGTTCACACCAGACCTTATGCCTTCCGATTTGATTGGAGTCTCAATCTACGACAAATCATCGCAGAAATTCGTATTCCAAAGGGGTCCACTCTTCACGAATATACTGCTTGCGGATGAGATCAACAGGACTTCTCCAAAGACTCAATCCAGTTTGCTTGAGGCCATGGAAGAGAACCAGATCACCATTGATGGCACCACTTATGTCCTGGAAGCGCCGTTTTTGGTCATCGCCACTGAGAACCCTATCGAGCTTCAAGGTACATTTCCATTACCCGAGGCTCAACTGGATAGATTTATGATGCGCGTGACTTTAGGTTATCCAACTCTTGACGAAGAAATGTCCATTTTGACACTCAAAGAAACTAATGAGGAAGTTCAGACAGTTATTCCACAGGAAGTACTCATGGAAGCCAGAAGAAAGATGAATGATGTTTATGTCGACCCTGCCATTAAAGAATACATAGTCAAGCTTTGCAAGGCTACCCGAGAACACGCCAGCATCAAGCTCGGAGCCAGTCCAAGGGCATCCGTTCACCTTTTCAACGGAGCCAAGGCAAAGGCCCTTTTAAGCGATCGGGATTATGTGATCGCAGAAGATGTCTCCTCACTGTTTGAGCCTATCGTTGCGCATCGACTCATCCTAAAAGGTGAAGCCCAATTCAGAGGCATAGGTACGAAAGGAATCCTTCATGAAATCGTTCAGATGGTTGAAGTCCCAAAAGTCAAAAGATGAAGGCAGGTTCACAATGACTCTGAGTTTTAAAAGGGCTTTCAACATCCTTTTAGGTGTGATTCTTCTCGCTGCAATTTTATCTGGAGGAACGACACTTTACTACTTTCTCATAGTACTGCTTACCGTGAGAATTGGTGCGGTGTTGATGGTCAGACATCATCAAAAGAATATTTATGTCCTTTACTATGCCAGTGACAATACCGTGCATACCGGGGATGCCATCGAAGTTGAGTATAAGGTATCCAATACGAGTATCATGCCGATTACTCACGCATTGATCGAGTTCAAACTCGACAATAAGATGAATGCTTCCACAAAATTAAAAGAGATGGCGTATTTTGCCAGTCAACAGCGCATTAATTTCTCAAAGGAGATTATTTGTCGCTATAGAGGCTATTACAGTATCGGACAAGTGACTGTGGATGTTTTCGATCCGCTCTTGATTGAAAAACGTACAGTTTTTTTCGACAAGGAAATTGATATTACCGTGTATCCAAGGCTTGTAAAGCTTGCAAATCTAAAATTTCATCCAAAAGATTTGTATGGTACTCTAAAATCCAATCAAAAGACACTTGAAGATAGAACCAATATAGTCAATATTCGCCGCTATGAGAGAGGCGATCAACTCAAGAATATTCACTGGAAGCTCAGCGCCAAACGCGATGAGCTTTTGACCAAAGAATTTGAGCAGACTGTCAGTTCGAAACTGCTTATTTTTGTCGATGGCTACAAAGAACATTTTGATAATGGTTATACCCTCGACCGTGAGGAGTACCTTGTATCCTTTGTGGCTTCACTTGTGAAAATGGCCATGGATGAGAGCATGCAGATCAAACTCATTTTGAACGACGCTGAAGGTACTGTCATTGAAGCGAGTAATGCTTCTGACTTTGGAGGGTGCATGGAAGCGCTCACAAAATTTGAGTCCTCCAGTGAAATGCCGTTTGAGCACTTCATTAGAAATCACCTTCAGAGTGAGAACAGGGATGAGAGCTATGTGCTTATTACTCCGAAATTGACTCAGGATCTGCTGGATAGAGTGGACTATACAGGATCAGGCGTTTCAGTGTTCACTTTTTCTGATTCGGCACTGAAACCCCGAAGAATTACAGGTCAATTTATTGACCAGATATTGGGGGTGTCCAGTGAACAAGCTTAAGATGTACAAATGGCTCCCGGGATGTTTGATTTTTCTGTCTCTATTTTTGATGATCAGGCAATTTTTAAACTACGATGTCCCTTTGCCCAATTTTATACTAATAGGAATCTCAACATATATGACTGCGGTGGTGGTGATACATTTCCGTAAACTGTTTACAAAGGTATTTGTCATACTGCTTTTGGGTATGGTGCTTATTTATTCGGTGGATTTCGTGCTGGAAGCGGTATCAAACTTTGGAAATCAGGAAGTGATGATGGAAGACGGCATAGACAGTGCCTCATCCGTAGAAGCGGCTGGAAGACGTCATGGAGTGGATTTTATTCACAACATGCGAGATGGAGTGGATCTGAAAAAAACCATTCCTTATTTCAAATGGGTCGTCAGTGAAAAAGTGATGGACCAGTGGATCAATGGTCTTGAAATTGAAACGAATAGAGATTATGAAGTTATTTTTGCTATGATGAATGCACTTTTGCTGACTTTACTGATTCAGCCGATATTTTCAGTGAGATGGCTCAAGCCATTGATGGTTGCCCCACTGATCTTTTTCGTATGGATGTGGTACAGGTATGTGGATTTTCAGTGGCCGATTTACCTTCTATATTTTGCTGGAGTTTTCGCATTATTGATCCTCGACCGGCACGAAACCTTCAAGCAAAAATATGCTTTACACAATCAGGCCAATTATTCATCAAGGGGTGTGTTCTTCTGGGGCATCATTCTCAGTGCGGTTTTAATCGTATTTACCAATCTCGCATTTGTGATTATACCGTTCAATACCATCAACACTTTGGTGGATGCGGTGATTCCAAATATATGGGGAGCCAGAACAGGGTATTCAACAGACAATCTGCGCATTTACTCGCTTAGGGAAACCCCTTATCAGAATGACCCTCAAAACCTTGGAGGTCCTGTAGGTCCGCTTAATAGCGAGGACGCTCTCTTTTATGTGGACATCGATCAGGACGTTCGCGGACCGATTTACCTTAAAACCAACATCAAAGATCATTATGATGGGAAGAGATGGTCAAATCCCACTCAGCTTTTCAGTAATTCCTTTAGGGATTACATGAGCAATGATCGCAATAAGGAAATGCTCGAATCCGGAGATTTTAAAAAAATCAGTGGAGAAATACGTTTGGAAGCACTAAAGACAGTCACCTTATTTGCTCCAATGGGATTTTATGATACGGACCTCGACCATGAGCGCGTATATGTGTCCTCTGAGAATGAGGCTTTTTACAAAGCAGGTATGTTCGTCAGATTCCTCAGAAATTACAAATTCTCGGCGACTCAAAAGGATTTCAATTATCCTGAAGACGCGGATTATCTGCAGCTTTCAGAGCAAATTGAAGAGCGTACTTATGACCTGGCCCTTAGATTGGGAGAACTTGGGGAGACAGATTATGAGAAAGTCGTCACCTTGACAAAGTTTCTCGTACAAAACTATGATTACAATCTTTCTGTACCAACACTTAGGTACAATCAAGAATTTGTCTCCACGTTCTTGTTTGAGACACAGACCGGGTATTGTACCTACTTCGCATCATCACTGGCCGTCATGACCAGAATCAATGATATTCCTTCACGTTATGTGGAGGGGTTCAGGGTGGATGTGAAAGCTTTTGATACAAGAGATGGCGTCGCAAAGGTCACCGAAGCTGATGCCCATGCATGGACGGAAGTGTACTTTGAAGATCTGGGCTGGGTAATCTTTGAGAGCACACCACCTTATAGTGTGGCGCTCGGTGACGATTATACACCGACAGTAGAGGAAATTGTGGATGAAGACCCGGAAGATGATGAAACATCCACAGGTGATAGCGTCACAGATCCAAACATCAATCCGGATGATTATCTGATGGAACGTGATGGTGGAAGAGGAGAATTCTTTGAAGATTTCACACCTGCAAGTGGTGAAGTTCAAAATGGCAGATTGAAAGTCATTTGGATTATCGGAGGTTTGGCTTTACTGATCGTCATGGTGATACTGCTCAGAAAACCATTTATGTTCCTCAAAAGGAGAAATACCCACGCCTTTGCGGTAAGAATCATCTATGTGCTCGCCTATATGATCGAGCAAACCCATCCTCATACTGAGAAGAATCTAAGTGCACTTTTCACCGGTGCGGGATTGCCTCAAATTGAGATCGATGACTGGATGAGAATTCTTTATGATCGCAAGGAGAATGTGACTGAGGCCTTGATCATCAGAAGTATCGAAGCAGCTGAAAAACATCTGAAACCGGAAATTCATTATTTCAAACAGCGCAAAGGACGTATGAAATATTGGCATATGAGAACCATAAAGATTGTTCGCCTCATAGACTAAATTCGAGGATTTCATGTTATAATAATAGAAATTGCAGTAGGAAGGGAAAGTTTATGAACATAAAGACCATGCCACATGACATCAATGCCGAACAGAACGTCCTCGGCTCATTACTACTCGACAGCGATTTGATCGGCGATGTCATGGACGTCATTCATCATGAAGAAGAATTCTATAACGAAGCGCACCGTGAAATCTACAGAACCATCAAGCGACTTTTCGGAGATGGTAAAACAGTGGACTTGATCACGGTTTCAGATGATCTAACAAAAAATCAGTTACTGGAAGCCGTTGGTGGGTTTGAATACCTTACGGAACTATCCGATGTAGGTACCCTCATTTCAAATGTCAGCAACCACGCGAAAATTATTCACGAGAAATACATGCTCAGAAGATTGATCAGAGCCTCCACGGAAATCGTGGAAAAAGGCTATGAATCCGTCGATGCTGAAGAGCTCATCGAAACAGCGGAATCTAGCATTTTTGAAATATCTCAGAACAGAAACAAAAAAGGATTTCAGCAAATTTCTGATGTCCTTCAGGTCACATACGATAAAATTGTCATGCTCCACGATGACCCTGCAGCACTCACTGGTATATCCACTGGATTTGATGCACTTGATGAAAAGACCAACGGACTTCAAAGGTCCGACCTGGTACTTATCGCCGCGCGTCCTTCCATGGGTAAGACAGCTTTCGCACTCAACCTTTGTCAATATGCTGCGGTCAAAGAAAAAAGAAGTGTTGCCATTTTCAGTCTTGAGATGGCTGCAGACCAACTCGCACAAAGACTTCTCGCCGCCCAATCTCTCGTGTCCATCGGTGACATCCGTACGGGTAACATCGAAGACGATGATTGGATCAAACTGGCCAGAAGCAGTTCACAGCTCGCTGAATCCAAGATATTCATTGACGACACACCTGGTATTACAGTGGCAGAGGTGCGTTCAAAATGCAGACGACTCAAGATGAATCATGGACTTGATTTCATCATGATCGACTACATCCAATTGATGTCGGGTGGTGGCAAGTCTGAAAACCGTCAACAGGAAATCTCCACGATTTCCAGATCCCTCAAAGAAATCGCAAGAGAGATGAACTGTCCTGTGATCGCACTTTCACAGCTCTCCCGTGCATCTGAACTTAGAGCGGACCACAGACCAATCCTTTCCGACCTTAGAGAGTCCGGAGCCATCGAGCAGGATGCCGATATCGTTATGTTCCTCTACAGGGATGAGTATTACAATCCCGATACTGTGGACGAGAAACTCAAGGGCATCGGAGAAGTCATCATCGCAAAACAAAGAAATGGCGAAACAGGCAAGGTTTATCTCGCTTGGCTCGGTAAATACACTAAATTTGCAAACACTTCTCAGATGAGGTGATCGAATTGGAATTGACATTCAGAAAAATAAAAAAAGAAGACATGCAGCATTTTAAGAAATGGGGAAAACATGAGGATCCAAGATTTTTTCAGTATAATTTTGGATACGACTCCCAGATGGAGTATGATGCTTGGTATTATTCAAAACAGCGATGGATTTTCAGAAAAGTCTATGGCCTTTTTCTGGATGATCAACCCGTTGGATTCATTACTCTCAAGCATATCAATTACATCAAGAAAACTGCGGAACTCGGCATAGCCGTGGACCCAAGTCAATTGAACAAAGGGTATGGCACCAAAATGCTCAGGATGTACCTAGATTATGTTTTTGAGCATTATCCCATTGAAGTGATGTGCCTAAAAGTGTCACATTTCAATACGAGAGCACAAAAAAGTTATCGAAAGGTGGGATTCGTTGAATTCGCTGAATCCTATGAACCCTTTGAGGAACAAGGATATAAAGACCTTGTCATGGATCGTTTTCCAGATCAATTCGATATGATTGAAGGCACCCTTTACACCCGGTTCATTAAAATGAAAATCGACAAAAACACATATCTCACAGCCAGAGAAGAATAGGCTGTGAGATATTTTGCCTTTATACTGGATTATTTATTTGAAATATCATATAATTAGAATGTATTTATTATGTATTTTGTATTCATGAAATGAGGGCCTTATGACGAAAGATAATAAGATCACAATCAAGGCGAGAGCAAAAGTCAATTTGACGCTCGATGTGATCGGAAGAAGAGAAAATGGCTATCACGATGTGAAAATGATCATGCAGCAAGTGGACCTTTATGATTTGGTGACACTAAGGTGCATTCCGGAAAGTGAAGTCAGACTGACCTGTTCAGATGATTTCTTGCCAGTAGACGATAAGAACATTGCCTATAGAGCCGCTGAGAATATGCGTAAGAAATATGATATTCAAAACGGCTTTGAGATCCACATAGAAAAAAACATACCCGTGTCCGCAGGACTTGCAGGAGGCAGCACAGATGCCGCCGCAGTGATCAAAGGCATCAACAGGCTTTGTGGCCTTGGACTGTCTGAGAAAACCATGATGGCGATAGGTTTTGAACTCGGGGCCGATGTACCGTTTTGTATCATGGAAGGCTGTGCTCTGGCTGAGGGGCTCGGTGAGAAACTGACTCCGATCAGAGGTTTTGAGCACGCATGGATGGTTCTTATAAAACCGAATTTTGGAGTTTCGACAAAAGAGGTCTATACCGCACTTAAGTATGAAACGCTGAAAGGGCATCCAGATACTCAGGGGATGCTGAGTGCACTTGAAAGCCAAAAGAGGCACGACATTTTAGACAGGGTCTACAACGTGCTCGAAGAAGTGACACTCAAACTCTATCCAGGAGTAGTTGAGGCCAAGCGATTCCTCGCTGGTCATGGTGCTGAAGGTGTTTTAATGAGTGGGAGCGGACCTACAGTATTCGGATTTTATAAAAGTTATGAGCGCGCAAAGAACGCCCAGAAAAAAATCAAGAAACATTATTCACAGAGTTATGTCGTAACGACTTATAATAAACACGAAAATAGGAGGTCCCATGAGCGTAAATTTTGACAAATTGGAAATTAGAAATTACAAGCCACTTGGAGAAGTAGTATTTGAATATTTGAGAAATGCCATTTTGAGCGGTGAACTCAAACCGGGAGAAAGGCTGATGGAAGTTACTATCGCCGATCAACTCGGGGTCAGTAGAACGCCTGTAAGAGAAGCAATCAGAAAATTGGAGAAAGAAAGTTTCGTCATCATGATTCCAAGAAAAGGCGCATATGTTGCCGATCTTACGAAAAATGATATTCTGGAAGTCCTTGAAATCCGAAAGGAACTGGAAGGCTTTGCTGCCGCACTCGCCGCAGAAAGAATGACTGATGAAGAAAAGGAAGCGATGAGCAATGTCGTCGAATCATTCAACTTATCCCTCGCCAAAATGGACAAGAAAAGCATGATTGAAAGTGACAATGAGTTCCACTCTTTGATCTTCAAAGCTACCAAGAATCAAAGACTCATCAATATCATCTATGACCTTCACGATCAATTCCAACGTTTCAGACTGATCTATTTCAGCGAATTCAATAATTTCAAAGAGATTCAGGAATCACATGGAAGAATCTTCGATGCCATTTTGAAATGTGACGCTACCAGAGCCAAAGAAGAAGCTGAAAATCACGTGGAGAGCATACGAGAACTCGTCAACAAGTGGATCTCGGAATGAATGTAAAGATCATATCCAAAATTACGGACTCTGAGGGTGAAGTGAATGAAATGACGCTCTTTACTGAGGCGACATACCAAAGCAAATCTCAAAAGTCATTTTTGATGTATGACGAAAGCGAGCTCAGTGGACTTGAAGGCACCAAAACCTTGCTCATCTACGATGGCGAGAAAGTCAATATCAAGCGTTATGGCAATGTGAACAGCAATTTAGGCATCGTCATGGATGAAAGTGTCGAGAACATTTATAGGACTCAGTATGGAGTCTTCGTGATGCAAACGGTCGGGAAACAGATCCATTGGAACGATGAAGATGGCATACACATAAAAATGAGGTACCAACTCGTTATTGAAGGGGACGGCACTCAAACTGAGGTTTCCATTGAAATTGAGGAGATAAAAAATTGAACATGAAAAACGACAACAGGTTTCTGCTTTACAGACTTGTATTTTTGAGTCTGATCATCAGCGTGATGCCTGTGGTGACCATGTTACTATTGGAACGTGATGATTATATGGCCTTTTATATTGTGAGCGTCATTTATACGATGACAATCATGAGCTTAGGCTATCATTATTATCGCAATTTCACCAAAAAAACAGCGAGACAACTTAAGTCGCTAGTCAAAAAGGAAACTCTGATCAATGGCGAACTCGTTCTCATCAATACAGAGGAGAAACTCAAGAGCATCCTTTCCCTTGAAATCGAACGCAGTTCAAAGGAAATGAATGCTTCTTCCATACTTTTTTTTGATGTGGACGACCTTGGGCACATCAACAACAAGTACGGTTATGATGTCGGGGACCAAGTGATCATAGAACTGATTTTGCTTACGAAGCTGATGATTGAAAAGGGCGATCAACTAGCGCGAGTCAAAGGCGATACTTTTGCTGTCATATTTTCAGGCAAAGATAAAAATTATGCCTATGACTTTGCCTCAAAACTAAAAAAGAAAGTGGAAGAGATTCCATTTCAAATTGAAGAAAGAGTCACATGCAGATTTGTCGTCGTTCCGATTGACCGCTGGCTCTCTGAAGAAAAATTGTTGCTTCTGGCTTATGAAAAATTGAAACTCGCAAAAGATTATGGAAAAGGTGTCGTACTTTAGCGCCTGAAATTCGGCACATGCCCAAAATTCGGCACAGAGGAGGGAACCTGATATGCATCCTTTTTTAACACTTGAACACGTAAAATTCATGCTGGAATACATCAGTGACGGCGTACAAATCGTCGATGAAAAAGGGAACCTCATCTATTGCAACAGAAACTCCGCCATGCTGGATGACATCAACATTTCCGATTCCATAGGAAAACATATAACAGAGATCTATCCGTCCCTCAAAGAGGAGGAAAGCACTCTGCTCAAAGTCCTTGCGACGAAGACTCCGATCTTCAATCGCGAGCAGACTTATCGTACATACAAAGGCAAAATGATCGCCACAATCAACAGCACGCTTCCAATTCTGAACAACGGGCACATTGAAGGTGCTATTGAAATCTCGAGAAACATCACCCCATACAAAGAACTCTCCGAGCGCTACCTCGACCTGCAGTCCATGGTTCAGGGGGGAGACGCTACCGGCAGAAATAGAGCCACGAGAACCGATGTCGCCGTTTTCAATTTTGAAGACATCATCACAGGTCACTCTGAATTCAACCGCGTAAAAGCCGTTGCCATGAAAGCCGCCCGTACGGAAATACCAGTTCTCATCTACGGTGAGACCGGTACTGGAAAGGAACTTCTGACTCAGGCGATCCACAACAGCAGCAAACGGAAAAATAGACCCTTCATAGCACAAAACTGTGCGGCACTGCCATCATCACTCCTTGAGGGCATACTCTTCGGTACGGTCAAAGGCGGATTTACAGGTGCAGTCGACAGAAAAGGACTCTTTGAACTTGCCGATTCTGGAACTCTGTTTCTCGATGAGATCAACTCCATGCCGCAAGAACTACAAGCCAAATTACTCCGCGTGCTTCAAGACGGTATCATTAGACGTGTGGGAGATACAAAGGAACACCGCGTGGATGTGCGGATCATTGCTGCCACCAATATCGATCCCAACTTAGCCATCGAAAATGGTCTGATAAGAAGAGACCTTTATTACAGACTGAACACCGTCACACTTTGGATTCCAAAGCTTTCCGACAGGAAAGAGGATATCCCTTTACTCACAAAATTCTTCATGGACAAATACAACAACCAGCTCTACAGGAACTTTATTGGCGTCTCAGATGAAGTCATGCGCCTATTTTTGAACTACAGTTGGGAAGGTAACGTGAGGGAACTTGAACACGTCATTGAAGGTGCTGTGAATTTTGCGGAAGGCAATATCATAGAATTCATGGACTTGCCTCCTAATCTCAGAAACTATTATAAGATGCATGTGGAGCACCAAATCCATGAACCGAACTCGGATCAAGACCAACCCGAACAAAGTGAGCACCTCAATCTCAACCAGATAGTTGAAGATGCAGAGAAGAGAGCGGTTGAAAAAGCTTATGAAGACAGTTTCCACAATATCACACAAACGGCGAAAGTGCTGGGAATACCCAGACAGACGCTTCAGTACAAGCTTAAGAAGTATAATCTTTGATACGATAAAAATGCCCTGATGGTTCACCTCGAGCCCTCAGGTTTTCTTTTGTTCTGATGTGCCGAAAATTCGGCGCAAACAAATTGTTTCAACATTGTATGTTGTATGTCTAGAAAATATGACCACAATATATAGTGGAATAAAAAAATGCTGGATTGTTAAAGGTTTGGCACAGAACTTGCACCTAATAGTGATGTGAGATAAACTTATTACTAAGTGGGAGGCATCAACAATGAAAAAAGGTTGCAAATTCGGAACACATCGTGTCATCCAGCCAGAAGGTATATTACCACAGCCGGCTGAAATCATTTCAAACGACATGGAAATCTATGATAATGAAATCCTGATCGACGTACAAACACTCAATATCGATTCCGCATCGTTCACACAGATCAAAGAAGAAGCTGGTGGCGACGAAGCAAAGATCAGAGAGATCATGCTTGGTATCGTAAGTAAATATGGCAAGCACAAAAACCCTGTAACCGGATCTGGCGGAATGCTCATCGGTACAGTGGAAAAAATCGGTCCTGCACTTGAAGGCAAAACAGACCTTAAAGTCGGCGACAAAATTGCTACACTCGTTTCACTTTCATTGACACCTCTCGTGATCGATGAAATCGTAGAAATCAGAATCAATATCGACCAAGTGGACATCAAAGGAAAAGCTATTCTATTCGAAAGCGGCCTTTATGCCAAAATTCCATCAGATATTCCAGAGAACTTAGCACTTTCAGTTCTTGACGTAGCTGGTGCACCTGCACAGACTGCAAAACTTGTAAAGCCTGGTGACACTGTACTCGTCATTGGCGGAGCTGGAAAATCAGGAATGCTTTGTCTTTATGAAGCGAAAAAACGCGCTGGCGTCACAGGAAAAGTCATTTGTCTTCAACACAATGACCATGCGAAAGACCGCGTCATGAACGCAGGACTCGCTGATCACTTCGTGGTGGCGGATGCGACCAATGCAGTAGAAGTTCTCAAAAAAATCGGCGATGTCACTGGCGAAAAAATGTGCGACCTCGTCATCAACTGCGTCAACGTTCCAAACACTGAAATGTCATCTATCCTCGCTACAAAAGACGACGGTATGGTTTACTTCTTCAGTATGGCGACAAGCTTCACTAAAGCGGCACTCGGCGCTGAAGGTGTTGGCAAAGACGTTACAATGATCGTCGGCAACGGCTACACTAAAGGCCATGCAGAGATCACACTTCAAATCATGAGAGAAAGTAAGACACTGCGTGAAATTTACGAAACACTTTACGCGTAATATAAAATTTTGAAAGGGGTACTTTTAATGAGACACTACACAGAAATTGAAATGTGGAAAAACGTAACACAGGCAGAGTGGGATTCTTGGGAATGGCAAGTGAGAAACCGCATTACGACAATCGACGCTCTCAAATCAGTAATCAACCTTACAGAAAAAGAGGAAGAAGGCATCAAGAAATCGCTTGAGATCCTCAGAATGGGCATCACGCCTTACTACGCACTCCTCATGGACAAAGACGATCCAAAATGTCCAGTGAGAATGCAAGCGGTTCCAACCATCCAAGAGACTTACTTCAGTGCTGCTGACATGGACGATCCACTTCACGAAGATGGCGACTCTCCAGTTGCAGGCATCACGCACAGATATCCGGACAGAGTTCTTTTCCTCATCACTGACATGTGCTCTATGTACTGCCGTCACTGTACAAGAAGAAGATTTGCCGGACACAACGATGGTGGCGTTCCAAGAGACAGAATCGACGCTGCAATCGAGTACATCAGAAACACTCCGGTAGTTCGCGACGTTCTTTTATCAGGCGGAGATGCATTACTCGTTTCAGACGATTTGCTTGAGTACATCATCAGCAAACTCAGAGAGATTCCACACGTTGAAATCATCAGAATCGGATCAAGAACTCCAGTCGTATGTCCACAAAGAATCACTCCGGAACTCGTGAACATGCTCAAAAAATACCATCCAATCTGGCTCAACACACACTTCAACCACTCAAAAGAAGTGACTCCAGAAACCAAAAAAGCATGTGCCCTCATGGCAGACGCAGGTATACCACTTGGTAACCAATCCGTTCTCCTCAAAGGCATCAACGATAGCGTTCACGTTATGAGAGACCTTCTTCACGACCTCGTCATGATGCGCGTCAGACCATACTACATCTACCAATGTGACCTTTCTACAGGTATCGAGCACTTTAGAACTCCTGTATCAAAAGGCATCGAGATCATCGAAGGCTTACGTGGCCACACATCCGGATACTGCATCCCTACATTCGTAGTTGACGCACCGGGCGGCGGCGGAAAGATTCCGGTAATGCCACAGTACATGATTTCACAATCCCCTGAGAAAGTCATCCTCAGAAACTACGAAGGCGTTATCACAACTTACACTCAACCACATTCATACGACTTCGAAACTGAAGGCGCAGTAGAAACCGAAGCTCAAAAAGCTCACAAAACAGCAGGCGTCGGCGGACTTTTACAAGGTAACCGCGTGAACATCGAACTCAAAGAACTCGAAAGAACAATGAGATCACATCACGAAGAATAATATAGAGAAAATTGACACTAGATAAGGAATGAAAGCTAGGGAAATCGGAGGGCATCATGGGGCTATACCCACTTTTTGAAAATCAATACCGCATCATTTCAATCGTTGGTATGGCCAAAAATGCCGGCAAAACGGTCACACTCAACCACCTCATCGAGGTGCTGGATGCAAATCATGTGTCCTTTGGTCTCACGTCCATTGGGAGGGACGGCGAGCGCCAGGACATCGTGACGAATACCGACAAGCCAATGATTTATGTGAAAAAGGGAACCTACATCGCCACGGCAGAAATGCTTTTCAACCTCTCTGAGGCGAAAATGGCGGTAGAAGAGGTCACAGACTATCATACGGCAATGGGCAGAGTCATCATCGGACGGACACTTACTGATGGCTATGTCCAAATTGGAGGTCCTTCGACCAACCTGGCAGTTAACGCAGTATCGGAAAAAATGCTGGAAAAAGGCGCCGGCTATGTGCTCGTGGATGGGGCTCTGGACAGATCGTCCTCCGCATCCCCCGCCATCACAGACGCCTGCATCCTGGCAACCGGCGCAGTGCTCAGTCGCGACATGGCTAAAGCCGTTGCAAAAACTGCTCACCGCGCATCACTCTTCGCACTGCCTCATGATATTGATGAAAGCAGTTTGAGACTTTGGGAGGTCGCCGAAGAGACAAGAAACGTCATACTCATAGATTCAGATGGATCACACGTGGTCATGGATGGTTTTAGAACCGCCCTGAACGCGGGCCGTGCCATTGGAGAGCTCATAGACGAAAACACTCGCGCCCTGTTATTTCCGGGCGCGCTTACCACAAAAACAATTATGGAAATCGTACACACCACCCAATATTATAAAAATATTGAGTTCATAGTCGGCGATGCCACAAAAATATTCATCGAACACAGTGACTGGCAGTATTTCATGCGAATCGGCGTTGACATCAAAGTGCGTTACGGCATCAGGCTCCTCGCTGTGACCGTCAACCCATACGCTCCTGCCGGCTATTTTTATGATGGGGCAATCTTCAAATCAGCCCTCGCGAAGCGCATAAGTGGCGTTCCGATCGTCGATGTTCTGGAAGGGGTGTAACATGAAGCAGGAATTTCTCAGCAAAAAGAATTTCGCGGACCTCGACTTGGGCTTCGTTTTCGACCGGCTTCAGGTGGTGACACCATATGGGGAAAGTGCTAAAAAAAGCCTCAGACCCTACGGTGCATCAAACCTTATAGAGCTGGGTCACAGTTTTGACCTGACCGAAC
>JAWSUW010000019.1:0-15815 GCA_033549245.1 Bacillota bacterium
GGCGCTTGCCCTGTTTCCTGAAAAAAGCCATGCGGTTTTCTTCTTCAATGGACTGGAACAGTTCGCTGCTTCGCTGGGAAGGAATGTCTTCTCCGTAAGGATTGACATGGAGCTGTTGCCAGTGGGGAAACCGGCTTAACGGGTTGTTGTCTTCCAGGATCAGGTAGTAGGCGATGGACAGGAGCTGTTTGAAGATCCCTGGAAAACAGGCTTTTAGGTCTTCCTGGACGCCAGTCTGCTGACCAATCTGATCAAACAGGTGGGTGGCTCCGTAGAACCGGCGCTGGATCTTGGTGATGGGAACGGGTCCCTGCTTTGCCGGCACATGTGTCTGAGGCAAGGCCTTTTTGTAAGGCCGTGTGGGGATAATCTCGCCTGTTTCGGGATCAAGCTTGCCAATCAGCTTTCGCTTGGCCCTGGACTGCTGTTTTTCCTTGTCCCAGTAGGCTTCATTCTCATAGGCGTAAGTAATGCCAGTCTGCTTATTGGTTTGATAAATGATGTTCATACCCATCCCTCCTCGTTATACATTATAATATATAACGAGGTAAATGTCAATCAAAAAATGCTATATTTTGTTGAAATATCAATGTTCTTCGTCGGTTTCATCGTTATATATCTCGGGAAGGTAGGTTGCAACTTCGTTTATCTTTACAGAACCAATTACTTTTCCTCCTTCAGCAATATAGGCTTTCGGGTTAATCTCCGGATGATTGTCCTGATACTTTTTAATCATCATAAACCCTCCTGAATCTTTTTGGTCAGCAATCCTTTTAACTGCTTAGAATCAGTATAACCCTATTAAAGCTGCATTTTCAAGAAGCAGATCGATTAAATCCTCATGAACTTCTGTGGGAAAGTTTCGCAGTTCAATCAATTCTGCCCCGCTAATTTCCTGAATACCGGCACCCTGCGGATTATGGTAGTTGTCCAGAATCAGGTCAGGGTTCATGGCCGCCAGTTCGCCCATTTTCGCCGGACTCATCTCTTCTGCTCCATAAACGGCCATAGGTTCAATTCCCAGTGAACGAATAAACGCTTCCAGGTGAACATGCACCAGAATTCGTTGATCCGTCAGCTGCTTTTCAACCGCCTGTTGCCGCATTTCTTCTGTCAGTTCCTGAAGTCGTTCCACCCAGGCAGTCTGTACTTCATGGGTCCCCAAAGCCTCCGCAATCAATGCCGTCTGTGCCGAGAGGTTCTCATAGGTGTTGGTGGTCCTGACCCGTAGAACACGGTCTTCCTCCACTTCTGTCGCTTCCAGAATCCGGTTCATGAAAGGTTCATATCCGGCCATTATGATCCAGTCTGCTTCCTGAACGAGTTGAATGTCTCCCGGACGAAAATCGTATTCGGGTGGATGGCGCAATTCAATGGGGGCCAAAATTGTGATGTTTTCTGCGCCTGCCGCCTGTGCAATGTAAGCCACCCAGCTGGTGGATGCCACCACTACCGGTCCCGAAGCTTCCAGTAAGGATTCCGGCTCTTCCACCACAGTTTCTTCCGGCAGATTTTCTGTCGGTTCTTCTGGTTCTTGTGGTAGGACTGGAGAGCAGGAAGTAGCCAGTATGGATAGACTGATCAGCAACAGAATCATGAATCCGGTGATATGGAAATGTTTTTTCATTTTGTTCTCCTCCGACTTATTTTGTGAAGTGTTGAACCAATAGACTGAAAAACAGGAGACTGACTCCTGTCAGGGTAATGGCAGCTCCGGTAGGCAAATCAAGGATCATGGACAAAAAAAGACCTCCGACAGATGTCAGCATACCGCAGAGTGATGTGAACAGCAGGAACTGCTTCAGGTTTCTGGCGAAGCCATGGGCTGTTATAGCGGGGATTAAAATCAGAGAGTCCATGAGCAGTGCGCCTACAATCCGCATGGCGACTCCAATCGCGATTCCAGTTAGCAGTAACAAGAGATTGCGCAGGTTTTTGGCCGGTACGCCCAGCCATTCCGCCTGGTCCATGTCATAAAAAATCAGCTGGATTTCACGATAAAAGATGACAAAGACAGCCACAATCACTAACCCCAGCAGCAGAATCTGCCACAGGTCTCGTTGGGTGAGGGTGAGTATGCTGCCTGTGAACAGACCGAAGATTTCCTGGGCGGGCACACCGGCTTTGTAAAACAATATGAACGCCACGGCGATGGTGCCTGTCATAAAAAAGGCGCCGATGAGTCCGATATCCAGTTTCAATTTGTCTGTTAAGGGTCCAAAAAGAAAAGAGCCTACTGCAATGGATATCATGGCAGCTGTCATGGGGCTGGCTCCAAAGGCCAGTCCGATCGCACCGCCCAGAAGCCCGAAGTGCATGAGGGCAAAGCGGATGGTTGTCAGGTTAAAGGTGGTGATCACAACGCCTAGCAGGGAGATGGTACCGCCGCTGATCAACGCGGCTGCGGCTGCCCGCTGAAAGAGGGGGACTTGTAGAAATTCCAATAGAGTCATGTCGCTGCCCTCCAGATTTCTATCAGGCAACCGTCCTGTAACAACAGCAGACGATCGCTGAGTGACTGGGCATGATGCTGGTTATGACTTATCATCAGGATGGATAACGATAATTCCTGGCGAAGATTACGAAGTATATCATCCAGCATTTCCTGCGCCTCTTTATCCAGAAAGGTAGCCGGTTCATCCAGCAGCAGGATGCGAGGTTTCCGAATCAGCGCCCGGGCAAGGTTCAGCCGCTGGCTCTGCCCACCGGACAGGCGCCGACAATCCTGCTGCGCCAACGATATCAACCCCACTTTTTCAAGAATTTCTTCGGTGAGCTGCCGATCCTCCAGGGAGGGTTTTTTTAAGTAAGCAAAAGAGGTTCCCCACCGTCCCAGCAAAACGGCGTCGAAGACGCTGATTGGAAACCGACCGGACTCATATCGTTGAGGAACATACCCAATCTGCGACCGCAGCCACTGGTGCTGATGGATCTTTGTTACATCCCGATCCAGTACGCAAATCCGGCCTCTTACAGCCTGTACCAGATGAAGAATAACATGAAACAGGGTTGTTTTTCCGGCTCCGTTTTCACCCAGGATTGTCACAAACTCTCCCTTTTTAAGAAACAGATTGAGATCACGCAGCACTGTCAAATTCCCGTAGCCGGCTTCGATCCCGTAAAGTCCGAGTGATGTTTTTGTTGCTGTCATATATTCAACACCTCAAAGGTCGCAGCAATTAAATATCAATACTGTATTAATTTTTACCGTTATGAGCCATTGTTCTTCTCGCCGTCTCAATTTAAGAGTTGTTTCAAGCTGAGATGTTGAGTGAGGCTAAAAAACTAATTCCAGCTAAATAATTATAATTGAATACAGCACAGCTTCCATTAGACTTTGTTAGTGTCAATGTCGGGTTATTTACTACGCTTAAAAAATGGGAATATTCAATTTTCTCATAAAAAAACAGCTAGTTCTATCGCATATTGTAATAAACAATATTTCGTCTCTGCACAAACGATAAGATAACCCCACAACAAGTAATCACAACTCCCGTCAGTAAAAACGCCACAGAAAAGTCCGAGGAGATGCTGAAGGTGCCGAAAGCTAAAGCGATAAAACCAAAGGAAAAATCGATAATGCTTTCCTGCATAGAAAGCACTGTGGCACGCTTATTTATGTCCGCAAGATCCACAAGCCATGCGGAGAGAACGGAAAGACCGCCGTTAAAACCTACACCGGCAAACCAACTACTAATAATGAGAACGATAATCTGGCCTTGGGACAAAAATGCCAGTAAAGATACACCTATTCCCAAAATGATTAAAGACGGCCAAGCGATGGCCGCTCTACCCCATCTATCAGAAAGATATCCTGACAAAAAAGTGAAGAAAAGGCTTGCAACACCAAAAGAGATAAAGTATATACCAGGATTTGCAATATTCATGACAGCGCTTATATGTAAAGATGCAAAGGAAAGTAATGCACCATAGGAAATTGCTGTTAATGCAATTCCAAAATAAACTAAGCGATACTTAGGGCGAAATAGTAAACTCAACATACTATCATTGAGATAAAATTTACTGTGTGAGGTAATAGGATTAAAGGGCACTATCATCAATAGAAGAATGGAAAGAAGTCCCAATACAGTACATATAGCAAACCAGGATTTGTACTGGTATACGCCTATAATCTGCATTGCGACTGCTGGACCCACTAACAATGAAAAGGTGCTTATAATTCGATAAGTGCTCATAACCGCTCCCAATTTTCCAGTTGGTGCCCTATCTGCTACTGCCGACATTGAGCTGGAAAGAAACGCCGATAATCCCAAGGCCTGTATTAACCTCACTAAAGCTACGAGCCACACATGTTCTGAATAAATGAACAGAAATGAGCTCAGAGTAAAACAGCTAATTCCGATGATCAGAGGCACTTTACGGCCGACTCGATCTGCAAGAGGCCCAAAATAAAAGCGCGTACTAATAGATACTGCAAAAAAAAGTGCTGTTTGCACACCAGCAATAAATGGTGTCCCCCCTATACGAATCAAGTACATGGGAATTACTGTAAATGTGGAGTTGAAAATTAGCATAATAATAAAAACAATAACATAAAGAAGTGCTAACGACATTTCAACTAATCACACCTTTACTAAATCAAAAATGTGTGCTGCCTATGCTAATCTGATAGTGAGCCAAATACACCAAGATCACCAGATTAATTGTTAATGTGCTGATGAATAAGAATAAGTGAGCCACCTAAAACTACTAGACAGTTTACATATCAAATCATATGATTGGAGACGGATTTGTTTATGTTGAGATATGAAGCGGACTCTCACGTTAACGATTATTGTTAAATGTGAGAGTCCTAAAACAAAGAGGGAGCTTTTTGTATCGAGATGAAGCTTATAAAAGGATTGGTAAGCTGTCACCTCCGCGAGGTAAAAGACCAATAGTTGCATCGGGAATCATACCAATCGCAAAATCAATTGCATCTTGTACTGATAAATATGGCGTATATTGAAGAATGTCTAGTTCCTTTTGTGTAAGTCCATGTGTTACTACAAGTACATTAGCTTTTTCCCTGACTCTCGAATTACACACAGCGAGATCCGCAGAAATCAAATCAATCGATCGGTCATCCATTGGTGCATTTTTTGATTTCTTTACGATTTGATCGTAGGTCAATTTTAGCCACTCTTTGAATTGCGGGTGATTGTGCTCAAGTCCTTCATAACATGGTGATGCGAAAATAATATATCCGCCTTTTTTAACTGCGAAATATGCTGCCGTAACACCTTTTAATGCTTGCCAGAAATCAATATCTGCTGGATGAGAGCTGACAATAACAATGTCTGCAAGTTGCGACATATATACAGAATACGCTTTCTTAGAAATATTTGCACCATGTCTGTGTGCATCAACAAAGTCCCCTGTTACTATATCAATAATTTCACCTTTATAATTCATGACCGTGTTAATAATAAATTTTAAACCGGCTTGTCTTGCAACCTTTTCCATTCCCAACCTGCAAGGATTTTCAACGTTTCCCAATGGAATTTCATCCAACAATGCTGCAGCGATATGTGTTGCAGCAGTTGTAGCATATCCACAAATTCCTGGTTGCATGATTTTTGCGCCACCCGAAAAACCTGCATCAGAATGTGGGATAATATTGCCTAATCCAATAATAAAGTCAAATTCTTGAACCTTTTTGTTAATCTGAACGGGAATTTTAAATCCTTCAACCTCAACAGAATCCATATATATCATGCTACTTTCATCCTGATAATCATGTTGGTTAATAACTAGTTTCTGAACGATATCTTGACCAACTTTATCAATGATCTCTTGTGCTGTCATGACTCTGTGAGTGCCTGGCGCTGTTAGAATCTCGATGTCTTTAGCCTGAATTCCACTACTCTCAAGATGTTCAACAAGAATTGGTAAAATGCTTTTTACAGGTGTATTTCGTGTGGCATCCTCTATTAATATTAAAACCTTATCTCCTTTATTAAGCTGATCACTCAAGGGTGGACAACCGATTGGATTGCTAAGCCTAGTTCTTAATGTATCTTCAAAATCTTTTACTCTTGGTATATCGCATAAAGCGCCATCAAATACTAATTTCGATGCTGGTATTTCAAATTCAATCATACTGTTCCCATAAGGAATTGTCATTTTTTTTATCGTCATGGCCATACTCCTCAATAGACATTAGAATATTTCTCTTCTTATTCAATAACAGTTATAGTTTTTGAGGGGCATTCAGTGTTATATTATTTGTTAAGAATTTCGATACACCCTTCAGTTGCATCGAGAATTATTGTATCACCATCATTTATTTTATTGTAGAAAGTAGGATCTACTTTATGAACCATCGGGACATCCAATATTATTGCGCTCGTCACTAAAACAGTGTCCGCATGTTCAATAACCAAAGCTATTGGGCTCTTATCATTTTGAGCAAGCTTATAGAGTCCATCAGCTTGAACAACTGAGCTTCCCTTTCCTGAGGGCATAATCAATATTTTTCCTGCAATACTTTGTCCCTCGAGATCATGATCTCGTTCCTTAACAACACCTGTTTTAGGTTCAACTAAATAGAAACAAACGGCATCCTTAGATAGTATTACTTGTCCTTGAATCTTTCCTGGAGATATTTTCTTGCATTTGTAAGTTTCTGACATTATTGGAGCACCTCCCCTTGTATAGCGGCTTCAACCGCTTCTTCCAGTGGGCGAATAATAAATTTAATGTCTCTTATTTCATTATAATACGCACATTTGGGCGAATCTGTTACGCCTACTTTTCCATAATATGGCTGCCAACAGGGGGGAACATCAATACATGTATCTGAAACTATATGACCACCTGCGCGTTGAATGATATCCAGATACCCCATTCGCTCCGATAATTCACGTGTTAAGGAGCTTGTTAGAACCCAAAAATCAACTGCAAAACGGCGTTCTCCGATAGTTTCAGCTATTGATTTCACTTGATTCAGTGTCAAATGAGGGCAACCAAACATCGCAAAATCAATCTTTTCTGGCCCTCTGCATAGACGATCTCTGGTGCGCTTTAAATCACTTTCTGTAATCACGACTTTGTGTTTTACTTTATTTCCTCCAAAAGCAACATCAAAAGTTGGAGCTTCTGGAGTGATTCCAACAATATGATACATCGAAATGGCACCTGATGTATTAAGTTGCGCTCCAAAATTCATAAATCCTTCTGGTGTCGGTCTATTTTTTATCCCTGTAAATACAGGAATTTCAAGTCCTTTGTACATTTCAGGATAACACCAGCCCAAAATCTGATAGTCAAAATCCGTTTCAACATTGGCTTGTACTTCTACCAGAATTTCTCCTCTTCGATTTTCATCCAATAACAGTCCATATTCCGGAACAAGTCCAGTAATGGCAGCGCAGAGTGCGCTCTGCGACGATTCTCGGTTTGATCGTGCGCCAATAACAGAATTCACATAAGGTGTTGCACTGGATTCCGAAAATCCAATAACTTCACCATATGCCGGCGTATTTTGTTGAAGATAAGGAGTACAATCAAATGTAAGTGTAGCACCTATTCTGCGATAAGCATCGTTCGTTGCGTTAACTATGTCTTTGCCGGATTTAGGCACATCAAATAGATGAGTATTAAGGTATTTAAGATTTATGCTAGGATTAACCGTTGGTGATATTAAGCATTTAGCCCCAAGATTATTAAGCTTCTCAACAAACCATAGATCTGCATCCTGTGCACTAAGTGCGACATGAGCTCGAGTGATCGGAACCATGCGTGTCGCATCAAATGTTTCCCCAATAGCAACTTGAATGCGCATTACTAAAGCAGTTCCTTCACCAAGTTTTCCGTCAAGCATATCCTGTTGATGAGCAGTTAGTTTCATAACGAACCTCCTTATCTAAGAGCGTTGACAAGATACATTGTTGTTGCCGGGACATATGTAACTAACAAAAGAACTGCAATAAGCGCTGCTATGAAATAGCCCATATATTTCATCATGCTGCCTATTGTAACTTTTCCGACTGCTGAGGCTACGAAAAGATTGATCCCATAGGGTGGTGTTACAAACCCAATCGCTAAATTTAGCGTTAGCATAACACCAAAAGTCACCGGAGTCATTCCCAATTCTAGAACAATTGGAAGTAATATCGGTGAAAGTATTATTGTTGCCGGGATATTATCTATCAAGGTCCCAATGGCCAGCAGGAATACATTAATGATAATTAAGAGCAGTATCTTATTCGTAGTGAAACTCATTATGAGATCAGCCATAGCCCTGGGTATCTGTTGTATGGCCAAATAACTAGCAAAAGCCATAGAGAAACCCACCATAAAAGTGGTGATTCCATTTATAACAATAGTATTAAACAAAGAATTATATAACGATTTCCATGTTAATTCTTTATAAACAAAAGCGCTGATAATAAGTGAATACACCACAGCAATAACTGCTGCTTCGGTAGGTGTAAAGACGCCAGAGTATATTCCTCCAAGTACAATTATTGGCGCCAATAATGCCCAAACTGCACTCTTAAATGAGATCCATATTTCAAGTAAAGAAGGAAAGTGTCCAGTTCCAACATATCCATGTTTGCGGGATAAAATATATGATACAGCTATTAATGCAACTCCCATGAGAATTCCAGGAATAAGTCCTGCGATAAATAGATCAGTTATCGAGGCTCCTACAACAACGCCATAGATTACGAATGGGATACTTGGTGGTATGATAACGCCAATAGTTCCTGCTGAAGCTGTCAGTGAAGCTGCAAAACTCTTATCATAATTTTTTTCTTCCATCGCTGGTATCATAAATGAACCTATCGCAGATGTTGTGGCCATTGCGGATCCAGAAATGGCTGCAAAAAACATGCACGATACCGTAGTAACTATGGCAAGCCCGCCTGTAAAGACCCCAAACAGCAAATTTGCAAAGTCAAGTAAACGTTTAGCTACTCCACCCGTACTCATTATATTACCGGCTAAGAGAAAGAATGGAATTGCCATTAGTGGAAACGAATCAACACCAGCAATAGCATTCTGCGTGACCATAACTAAAGGCATATCTGCAAACAGTACCAGAGTTAGTGCTGTCGATATTCCAATTGCATAACCAATGGGTACACTCATCATGACCAGGATAATAAACAACCCAAATAATGACAATGCTTCCATTATGTCTCCCTCCCTTCAATCAGGAATGCCGATTTCCACCCATCAATAATCTGATTCACGAGACGCAAACTTGTTATTGCTGCACTTACAGGTAAAGAAAGATATACGTAATGTAATGGAATCCTTAGTGCTGAAGAAAGCGCATTTCTTGATGCAACTTTCATTGCTAATTCAAAGCCATTGTAAATCAAAAATATGCAGAAAGAAAATAAAATGACTTTGGCAATTATATCGAGTATTTTTCCATTTCTGATACTGAGTTTCTTAAGAATGATCTCTACACGAATCTGTTCATTCATGCGTATTCCGACACTTGCACCCATCCATATTTGCCATATGAAAATATATCTTGCCAACTCTTCACTCCATGATAGAGAGTTATTGAAGACGTACCGCATAATGACTTGAATGAAAATCAAAATAACGGTGAAAACAAGACTTGAAATCAACACCACTTCTTCTACTTTATTATAGATATTGAAAAACTTTTTCATTTAACCCATCCTCTGAAAACGACATAAGTATTTCAGCTGAAAGCTTGGGACAAGAGTTTAGCTCTTATCCCAAGCTATATTGCTGGTTAATGAAGTCAACTAATTATACATATTAATTAAATCGAACCATTCTTGACCAAATGATTGTTTGTATGTTTCATGCATGGGTAACAGTGCGTCCATGAATTTTCTTGTGTCTTCTTCAGATAATTCATTGACGTTCATTCCTTCAGCAATAAGTTTATCGATTGTGTCAATATTATCTTGAATTTCGTCTTCACGCTCATACTCAACTAAGAACTGTCTTGCTCCATCCAGTACTATCTTCTGATGGTCTTCAGTTAATCCGTTAAAGAAGTCGAGATTCATTACATTCGCTAGATATGAATAAACATGTCCAGTCAAACTGTAATAATCCTGTACCTCATAGAATTTTGAAGCATACACAAGTGCAGGAGCATTTTCCTGACCATCAACTGTCCCTTGCTGCAAACCAGTAAATACCTCACCAAAGCTCATTGGGGTTGGGTTTGCTCCCAGGGTATTAAACATATCGATGAAAACCGGGCTTTCCATAACCCTAATTTTGACACCGCGTAGATCATCTGGTTCATTAATTGGGCGTACATTGTTTGAAATCGATCGTGCGCCATTATAACTGTAGCCTAAGTTCATCATCCCTATTGACTCAAGTTTTTCATCAAGTGCTGCTCCTAATTCCCCATCGAGCGCATCAAAACCCGCGTAAACATCTTTAAAGATAAAAGGAAGATCTAATAGCCCGAAAACTGGATCATATGCAGTCAAAACAGCAGTGGAAGGTACTGCTATCTGTAAAGTACCCAGTGCAACACTTTCTGTCATTTGCAGGTCTCCACCAAGTTGTCCATTCGGATATAATTCAACCATGATCTGTCCTTCAGAGGTTTCTTCAACATATTCTTTGAATAATACAGCAGCACGATGAGTCGCCGTCTCTTCAGAAACGATGTGCCCAAGTTTAATTGTAACCTGAGATGCTTGAACCGCTGGAGCCTCTGACGCCGGGCTATCAGGTGAATCTGTTTCCCCAGTTTCAGTTGGAGCTGCCTGTTGACATCCCATCAAACCTGTAAAAACCAAAGCGAGTATCAATATGATGATTGATAATTTTTTCATTTCTTTCCTCCCAACTAAATATTCTTCGGATATACACTTATTAAATGCTGTGGATATATTTAGTCATCGCATTCCCCCTTCGATAAATATTAGCATTTATTAATCATTTATTTATCATCAAGGCAGTTAATTAAATAAGTGTAACACTTTCAGCGTCAGCATTTACACGCACTTTATCACCATCTTTCAAATTTGCGTAAAACTCTTCAGGTAATTGATCCACCATGGGTACCTCCATGATAATTGCACTCGCTACTAGAACTGTGTCAGGATTTTGAATGATCATAGCTTTTGGTGCGTTGTCTTTTTTGGCCAGCTGATATAAACCATCTGCTTGAACCACTGAACTGCCCTTGCCTCCTGGAAATATTAGGATCTTTCCTGCGATTGATTTGCCTTCTAAAGAATGGTTTTTTTCAATCATTGTGCCTGTTTCAGGGTCGATTAGATAAAACATAATGTCGTCAGATGAGATCAATACTTCACCTTCCGCAATACCTTCAGAGATTCTATGACATGGAAAGCTTGTGGAATTCATCAATTCACTTCTCCTTTCAAGGCTGCTTCTACACATGTTTTCATGTCTCTAACCACGAAAGTTAATCCTCTTCTTCTGGGATAATAAGCACACTTCGGCGAATCAGTAACCCCAGTTTTTCCACTGAGATAGTGCCAACATGGTTGATCTGGGCATGTGTCTTCAACAATCTCACCACCAGCATCTCGAATGATTTGAAGGAGGCCCATACGATCAGCCATCTCCTTCGTGTGACTAGAACTTAGAATCCACAGCTCAGTCGCTAGTTTCTTATCCTTAACCAACGAAGCTATCTCATGTATTTGGGTCAATGTTAAATGTGGGCATCCAAACATAGCAAAATCGATTTTTCTGTTCCCCGGCTCAGAAATGTTCTCAAGGATTTCTTTAAGATCATTGTCTGTAATTGTAACTGTTCGTTTTGGTTTGATCCCACCAAAAGCATCCTCTATTGTTGGTGCTTCGGGTGTAAAACCTACAATATGATACATGCCGTATGCGCCAGATGTATTAAGCTGTGCGCCTAAGTTCATAAGCGATTCGGGAGTAATTGGTTTAGTAAGCCCATTAAATACTGGAATTCCTGAACCAATTTTTTTACCCATATAACCGAGCAGTTGATAATCAAAATCCGACTGAATATCAGCTTCGATCTCGACAAGAATATCACCTTTTCTGTTTTCATCGAGAAGCAGACCATATTCTGGCACGAAACCAGTAATTGCAGCACAGAGTGCACTTTGCGCTGCTTCACGATTACTTCTAGCTCCCCATACGGAATTTACATAAGGGGTTGCACTAGATTCAGAAAATGCAATAATTTCTCCGAAATACGGAACATTTGTATCTAAATAAGGAGTGCAATTATATGATAAAATTGCTCCTAATTCCTTATATGCATGGTGCGTACGTTGCATAAGTTTTGCATATTCCTGAGTGACTTTTCCAGCAGCAGTAAAGTAGGACAGACAAAAACCCGGATTAACTGTAGGCGGTATCTTGCAGATTGCACCCCCTTCAAGCAGTTTCTCAGCAAACCATAGGTCCGCCTCCTGATTACTTAGAGCAACATGTGCGCGAGTGATTGGAACCATACGCTTAGCATGAAATGATTCACCAATAGCTACTTGAATCTTCATCGCAAGTGCTGATCCTACACCATGTTTACCTTCAAGTACTTCTAATTGCTCTTTGGTGATTTCCAATATTTTACCTCCTTCATAGTTTCTTCATGGTGGATGAATTGTCATTAAAACTTTAAAGTATCACTTATAGTGGTTTAGAATACATGCTATCGTATATAGCTTGTATACACCTTAAATTGCAATATTACGCTTCATTTCCACTTCAAGAAAGCGATATAACCTTTTGTTACTGTCAGTATTGTTTTTTTAGATTATTAATTAAATTATCCCTTGCATTGAGAGCATGGTCTCTTAATTCTTTTGTTAGTTGATCAATATCACGCTCTTTCATTGCCTTCAGTATATCTATATGTTGATTAATAGTATTCTTGTCATCAGCGTGATGTCGAACCGATAAAGACTGAAGGCGAAATATTTTTTCCCTAATGCCAGCCATGATGTTTTCCAATACTGCATTATCGCTTCGTTTTATGATTATTTGATGTAAGTGTTGATCAAGCATTATGATCTTGTCTGTAACATTTTGATTCGCCGATTCATGCTGATTTTTAAGCTCTAACCATTCTCCTAGCATTGCTTCAATTTCATTATCTTCAATATTGTTTATAAAGGCCTTTAATGCTACACCTTCCAAAGCAGCTCGAACTTCATACAATTCATAAGCTTCCTTTAAGGATACATTCTTCACAAGTACCCCAATGCCATTATAGGTCTCGACCAAATTTTCCATTTTGAGCATATTTATTGCATCTCTTATGGGTGTCCTACTCATATTAAGTTCATTAGCTAGTTTATTCTCGCTTAAAATTGTACCTGGTTCAATTTCATTTTTTATAATCCATTCTTTTATCATTGTATAGGCTTTAGTCGTCATGCTTTTACTACCTCTTTGACTAAATTTCTTTGCTTGTTGTTTCACGAATATCACTCCAGTATCAATGTGAGTATGTATTGAAGTATCAAGTTTATCGTGATAATAATTGATACATTCAAAATGATGTCTGAAGTATAGCACAAATATTTCGATTATACAACCTGTATGCAGCCTAATTTTCATTAATCCATCAAAATAATACAACTTATAGAGTTTTCATATACCATCAGTGTAAACATACAATAATCTACAACTTATATCTAACTCAATAGATATTAAGCAATAAATATGCCAATAATATCACGAGTGATCTTGAATGAGTCAATTTGTGTTATAGCTGTATACGGCTTCCGTTTAAATGTACCTATACTCAATCTGGCTATTAAGATACCTGCTTCTGCTTTTCCTGCATGTACAATTATCTTCTAATTGCATAATTTTTATACGTTTTTATGTAGATCCATTCATCCAAGTCTCAATTAGCACTTAAGTCGTTTGGACTAAACTGTTTATTTTAGTTGTCCAATTATTCCTTCCACTCTGCTCAACAATTCACCTGATGCAATGAGATTAGCTGCTTTATCCATATCAGGATAAATGATCCGATCAGCAACCATCATTGTCACTTGTTTGCGAAGGACTTTATAGGCTTCAGAAGATCCCTGTCCTAATCGGGAAGCATTTCTAAAGTCTGCAGCCTGTGCGGCACAGAGGAGCTCAATGCCCAAGACATATTGACAGTGCTTAATTATTTCTCTCGCTTTACGGGCAGCAATTGTACCCATACTCACATGGTCTTCTTGATTAGCAGAGGTAGGAATAGAGTCAACACTTGCAGGATGAGCCAAGATTTTATTTTCCGATACCACAGCCGCTGCCGCGTATTGGGGCACCATGAACCCACAATTCAGTCCACCTTGAGGAGTTAAAAAAGCCGGCAAGTCGCTTAATGAGGGGTTCACCAGACGTTCAATACGTCTTTCAGATACATTTGCGTATTCAGAAAGTGCAATACCTAGTGTATCCATCGCTATGGAAACTGGCTGGCCGTGAAAGTTCCCACCAGAAAATACAGCCGGCTGTTCACCATCAGGAAATATCAGAGGATTATCCGTTGCAGCATTAATTTCCACTTCAATGACACTTTTTACATAATTTACTGCAGCACGACTTGCTCCATGAATTTGTGGAATGCATCTAAGTGTGTATGCATCCTGCACCCTTTTTTCACCTTGATGAGTGAGTAGCTGGCTGCCCTTGCAGAGTTTGCGGAGGTTTTCTGCTGTATCAAGCTGTCCTTGATGGGGTCTAGCGAGGTGTATACGTTCATCTAATGCATCAACGATACCTTCCAAAGATTCAAAAGTAAGACCAGCAATAATATCAGCTGATTTCATTAGCACTTCGGCATCATACACAGTTAGTACGGATACCCCCAACATTGCCTGAGTCCCATTAATTAATGCTAACCCTTCTTTAGCCGCCAAAATAACAGGTTTTATGCCGGCTTTTTTCATTGCTTCTCCACCATTCATGTGAATACCTTGGTATTCCGCTTCTCCTTCGCCCATCATCACCAGAACCATATGTGCTAAAGGGCACAAATCTCCGCTGGAACCAACTGATCCTTTTTCGCGGATTAGAGGGTGGACACTACTATTTAACATATCCAGTAGAGTTTGAACAATAACCGTCCTTACTCCAGAAAATCCTTTGGATAAGGCATTTGCTCTAAGCAGCATAAGTGCACGGGTTATTTCAGTATCAAAATTTTTACCAATCCCCACTGCATCTGCATAAATAAGATTTTTCTGAAGTTGTTCAATTTCATCAGCATTAATTGCGACATCGCTAAATTTTCCAAATCCTGTATTAATTCCATACACAACTTGACCTTCATGAACAATGCTTTCAACGTAATTCCTTGATTTTATAATTTTTGTGATAGCTTCTTCAGCAATGGAGACTTTCATTTTATGCCGGGCAACTTCAATTACATCTTGGATGGTTAAATTATTGCCGTTTATCATTATTGGATTATTCAAATGAACCGCTCCTCAATCAAGCTTTATTAGACCAATTAATCCGTTCAGCAAAAAAATGATTTCTGACTTTCAGGTAGAATTTGCTACCTCTGCCATAGCCTAGATTTGGAAAGGCTCTTCAATACTATATTGACATTATATTGATTAGCTTCATAAAAAGAGGCGCTCCACGCAGAGTCAGGGGCGCCTCGAATGAATCGATCACTACCCACCGAGGTAGGCTTTTTTGACGGTATCATTTTCCATCAGGTTTTTCGCCGTATCTTCAATGGCAATGGATCCCGTCTCGAGGACATAGCCCCGGTGAGCGATTTTAAGTACCTTATTGGCGTTTTGCTCTACAATGAGGACTGTGATACCGGCATCGTTTAGTTCCTTGATAATTTTGAACGAAGTGTTGACTAAAATCGGCATCAG
>JAWSUW010000019.1:15825-30212 GCA_033549245.1 Bacillota bacterium
CCATGGAAATTTCATCGATTAACAGGAGTTTCGGCTCAAGGACTAATGCTCGACCGATCGCAAGCATTTGCTGCTCTCCACCACTCATGGTATTGGCCAGCTGATTTCTTCTTTCTTTGAGCACAGGAAACATTTTGTACACTTTTTCAATACTCGCTTGGGATTTTTCTTTAGACTTCACTTTATAGGCCCCCATGCGAAGGTTCTCCTCCACCGTGAGGTTCGGAAACACCCTGCGGCCTTCCGGGATGTAGCCTATTCCGAACTCCGGCCGTTTCCACGCAGGGAGCTTTGAGATATCGACCCCATCTAAAAGTATTTGACCAGCATCGATCTCCTTTATTCCCATGATCGCTTTGATCAAGGTGGTCTTCCCGGCACCATTAGCACCGATCACCGTCACAAGTTCTCCCTCTTTTACCTTAAGGGATACATTTTTAATGACCGACATCTCTCCATAGGATATATCCAAATCTTTGATTTCAAGCAATGTCATCATCCTCTCCGAGATAGGCTTCGATTACTTGAGGATTATTTTGAATTTCCACAGGTTTACCCTCGGCTATCTTTTGTCCATAATTGAGCACGACGATCCGATCACTGACTTTCATTGAAATAGGTAGATTGTGTTCGATTAAGATAATACTCTTTCCTTCTTCTTTCAACTGCATCACCAGGTCAATGACTTCATTAATGGCGAAATTACTCAATCCTGCACAGGGCTCATCAAGCATGATGAGTCTTGGATTTGTCGCAAGGGCTCTAGCGATTTCGAGTCGTCTTAAATACCCTAGACTCACTTCCCGAGCAGACTTGTCTTTGAATTCAATCAGACCGGTCCTTTCAAGGATTTCATGAGCCTTTTCAAGCGTTTCTTTTGTGTGGCTATTTTTGAAAAGGGATCTAATTCCCGTGTATTCGTGGATGCCCAAGGAGGCTACGACATTATCTAAAATACTTATATCCTTAAGGGGTTTTGATATCTGAAAGGTTCTGGCTACACCCCGATGGGCGATTTTATGGGACGGCAAGCCCTGGATCTCTTCACCATCTAAAATGACTCGACCCTTGGTGGGTTTTAGAACACCACAGATCACATTAAAGAGGGTGGTTTTACCAGCACCGTTAGGACCGATGATTCCCAGGGTCTCGTTTTCATAAAGAGTCAATTCGAGATCGTTCACAGCTTTTAATCCACCAAAATGCATACTCAGACCTTCAACACGCAATAATTCATCCATTGACCTCACCCTCCTTCTTCTTCAAGTTCCCGGGAAACAGCTTCTTGAAGAAACGGATCAGTATGCTATCATACCCAAGAAATCCTTGGGATTGAAATCGCATCATAAAAACCAACAATCCACCATAAACGATCATGCGATAATCAGCGAAGAATCGAAAAAGTTCCGGTGCAGCGCCGAGGAGTATCGCCCCGAAGATCGGTCCTCGTATGGTCCCGATCCCTCCGATGACCACCATGGATAAAATACTGATAGAAACAATAAAAGCAAAGTCACTGGAGTAGATGAAGGTCATATGATGAGCATATACAGCACCCGTCATTCCAGCAATGGCGGTACCGATTGTGAAGGCTAGCACCTTGTAGCGATTGACATCGATCCCGAAGGAAGCTGCGGCGGTTTCATCATTTCGGATGCTCGAAAGCGCCAGCCCAAACCAGGATCGTTTCATTTTAAGAATTAAAAGAATGGTTCCAAGGATCATCAAGGCAACCAATGCTAAGTATCCAGTGGCTGTCACCCTCATCCCAAAAAAATGGGGACGTTTCAGAGACATGCCGAGAGAGCCACCAAAAAACTCTGAATACTGGAAAACCGCCACGATCACAAAATTGATACCAATAGTAGTGATGGCCAGAAAGTCATCCCGCATTCTGATACTGATAAGACCTAGAAGGCCTCCCATGATGCCTGCAGCCAGAAAAGCGAAAGGGATAGAAAGCCAGAAACTCATGCCGTAATTCGTCGTCAGAATTGCGGAGGTGTAGGCCCCAATGCCAAAGAAAGCAGCGTGCCCTAGTGAAGGCTGTCCTGCATATCCTGAGATGATATTCAGACTTAGCGCCAAAAGAATAAAAATTCCTATATTGACTGATACAACAGTTAAATACATCGACTTACCCCCTTATGTGTTCTTTCTGGTGACAAGCCCAGAAGGCTTGGCCAGAAGCACGATAATCAGGACGACAAAGGCAACAACGTCCCGGGGCATAATGGAACCAATATAAGCAGAGACCAAGGTCTCAGACAATCCGATGATAAGGCCTGCGATCACTGTTCCAAGAGGATTTCCCAGACCGCCCAAAACTATGATGGCCAACATTTTATATGAAGGGATATCACCCATGGTAGGAAATATCGAATTGTAGAGTACCCCTACCATAGTCCCTGCAGCGGCAGCGAATCCATAACCCAGGACATAACTGAGGGCCATGGATACATGGACATTGACCCCCATGGTCTTGGCAATTTCTGTGTCCGCTGCGGTTGCTCGCCAAGCGAGCCCCAGCTTGGTCTTATTTAGGATAAACCAAAGCACGAAAAAAAGAAGAGCTGTCAAAAGCACAATAAAGATCCATTCCGCACTGATTCTTACATTTTCAAATTCTAAAGCCTTTAGTCCAAAGGTCATGTTCATGCTTTTAACATTAGGTCCGAAAATCAATCTGAGCAGGTCACCTGTTAAGGTAAAAAGTCCCACACTAGTGATCAAAGGCACTATGGGGATCACATTGGGCTTACTGATAATTGGAAAATAAATAAATTTCTGAACCAACACTCCTATTATTCCAGTAAACAGCATGGCAAAAACAAAGGCCAGCAGGATATTTCCTGTGCGACTGTACATGTACCAACCTGCATATGCGCCGACAGCGTAGGCTCCTGCATTAGCTATGTCTAGGATACGCAGGATTCCATATATTAGAGTGGCACCCATGGCAGTAAGGGCATAGACGCTTCCAATCATGAGTCCGTTGACGATTTGTTGAAATAGCATAAATCACCTCTCCCTTAGGCTAAAGTACGAATCCCAATGAATTTCTGAGCCACGTGCTGTTCATAGCTACATTTGCACTATTTCATCACAGCATTTGTTTTGGCTCACTTTTAGAATACCATGGGCATTTAAGGATGAAATCCATTGATTATCATCCACTAAAGGAAATTTTGAAGGGAGTTATGTCGATGTTTTTTGACAGTTTCTTCAATAGAATTTCCTAAAATATTTAAAAAAGAAAGGGGGGATAACCCCCCTTTACTATCGCGGTTCTGGGGTAATGATTTCTAAATCGTGAATTTCATCGTAATAGTGGTAAGCGCCATCTCGAATGATTTGGATCTGTACCGGCTTGATCGCTTCCCTTGTAGGAGCGTATTCGATCAATTCGCCGGTTACAGTGCTAAAGCCCTTCAGTTCCTTGATGGTATCACGAATCAATTCCGGATCCGTGCCAACCTCTTCGATAGCCTTAAAGAGTACCTGGAAAGCATCATAAACAGAAGCCCCCACCATATCAGGCACAATGCCATACTTCTCTGTGTAAGTCTTAATGTATTCTTTAGTGGCTGCATCTTCGGAATCCCGGTTCATATTGGTGGTGATCATAACACCTTCAGCATCAGCACCGGCGATTTCGAAAAATTGATAGGAGTCAATGCCCTCAGTACCAAGGACTTGAACATCGAATCCTTGACTCTTGAGCTGGCGAACAATTTCTGCGCCATGTCCATAATAGTTAGCCATATAAATCAAATCTGGTTTGATCTCATTTTTGAGTTTTGTGACGATAGGTGCAAATTCACTGTCACCCATGCCGAAGTAGTCTTCTGAAACAATAACAGCTCCTTTAGGTTCCACGTAATTCTTAAAGGCTGTCGCCAGGGTCTTCCCAAAGTCGATATCGACAGCAATAATGGAAATTCGTTCAGCGCCAAGCATGTCGACCGCTACGACACCGCCTGCCTTGCCCTGTACTTGACCTGGGAAGGACTGGGAAAAAATGAAGTCTCCAGAATCAGTAACATCCGGATGGATTGCATACCCTGAGATCATTGGAATTCCAGCATCTTGAAAAATTGGAGCTGCCACTCGGGTTGGACCGCTATAACTTCCACTGACTACTGCAACCACATTATCTCTAGTGGTGAGTCTCTGGGCAATACTAACCGCTTGCTTCGTGTCAAGTCCGTCGTCATAAGTAACCAATTCTATAAGTCTGCCGTCAATACCGCCTGCCTCATTGATGATCTCCACTGCTAGCTCCGCCGAGTTTGAAGTGCTAAGTCCATCGGCAGCTGCTGGGCCTGTCATGGGGGCAAAAAACCCGATTCTAATTGGCTCTTTAGGTTCCTCTTCCACTGCAGGCTCTTCAGCTTGTGGCTCTTCTTCAGGTGCTTCTACAGCTGGTTGTTGGGTCGCACAGGCAGTCAGTGAAATTATTAGCGCAAATACAAGGAGCAGTATAAATATTCTGTACCGTTTCATTTTCACAGTTACCTCCTTAATTTTGACAAATTTTTCGACAGTGTCATAAGACAAAATGCCTGCACTCCATTATATCAAACCAACTTTTCCGTTCACCTCCATCTTTTTAAAACTCTGTATAGTTATGCCCAATGAGTTAGTCACAACAACACGATTGATTATCCGGTTGATGACCTGTTCCCAACTAGCAAGAGCAATAACTTTCCTGGTGTTTTAGTACCTCTGATGACTTCTCTATGAATAAATCTGATCCATAGAAAAAGAATGAGCCTGCAGGTAATGATCCAAAACGTCTTTTAATGCTAGAAGTGGCACCGGTCCGACAAGTTCCGTGCTCTCCACTACTATACCATAGCTCGCCGCTTCAGACTTGATAGTTTCGAAAACTCGATGGATGGGAGTCTTCTCATAGTTGACCAGATTCATTGAAATCTGAGTCATGCTTTGACCTTCCAATGGTAGAGTTATAGCCCGCACATAGGTGTAACCACCCGTAGCGCCTCGAATCGCCTTGACGATTTTCTTGCAAACCTCCAAATCATCAGTTTTTAAATTCACGTTGAAGGCCACCAAAGGGAATCTGACTCCGGTAACCGTCGCCCCACTCTTTGGAACGAACTCGAAGGGACCTTCGTCAGGTCGCCATTCTTCTTGGGTCATTTTTTCCCCTAATGCCTCGTATTGTCCTTTGCGGATCCTCACTAAGGAGGTCCGTTCCGGACGAGTTGCCGCCTCCTCGTAATAGTAAACCGGCACTCCAAGACCCCCTAGAAATTTTCCAAATCTTCGTGCCACTTCGAGGGCTTCTTCGATAGTAACCTCTTTAATTGGCACAAAGGGCACCACATCGACGGCTCCTATTCTAGGATGACTCCCCGTGTGTTTTGTCATATCAATAAGTTCTACAGCTCTGTCCACAAGGGATTTGGTACCCTCTAAAACCACTTCAGGCTCCCCGATATAGGTAAACACCGTGCGATTATGATTGGGCTCGGAGTCCACATCGATGATATCAACATTATGGGCCTTCAGGGCCTCGAGGACCTTTTCAATCAATACTGTATCCCGACCTTCTGAAATATTGACTTCTGCCAATAATCGTTTCATAAAATCTCCTTTATCATTCCAGTTAAGCTGCAGCGTCCAGAAGTTTTTTCGATTTTCTTCGTTCTATATCTTCATAAAGCTTCCAATTACATAATGGAACTTCAGAGGACAAACACTCCCCGTTTCGATAACTGCGCACTATCACTCTTGCACCTCCATATTACTCCCGCAATTTTTCTCTGTCAATGATCACTCGCCCCCGCTTGATCACCATTGCGACTTGATTGGCGCCAAGATGATAGATGGCATCCTCATAATAAGGAGTATCCCAAATCTGAATATCTGCGATCTTGCCGATTTCAAGGGATCCTCGGTCCTTTTCTCGCTTGATGGCCTTAGCACTTCCCAGGGTAGCTCCTCGAAGCGCTTCCTCCACGGTAAGCCCATGGTTTCGACAGATCAAGGTCATAACCAATTGCATTGAGGTGATCCAAGCACCGGGACAGCAATTGGTCCCAAGGGCTACTGTCATCCCTGCATCAATGAGATCCCGGCCCTTCACGGGTCTGGGATGCTTCACAGAGAAATCAGTAGCCGGCAGTAACACGCCAGTAACGCCCGCTTCAGCGAGCTTACTTAGGGTCTTTTGCGGGGTATAGTTGAGATGCTCCGCAGAGACCATTAGCATTTCTGCTGCAAGGTCTCCACCGCCTATATAAGAATAGGCTCCTGAATGGATCTTAGGTTCAAGACCCAGGGATCGACCTTTCGAGAGAATCAATTTCGACTCTTCCCGGCTGTAATGGCCCTCATCGCACCAAATATCACAGAATTCAGCCAGGCCTGTCTTTGCGATCTTAGGCATCATTTCCTCTATCAAGTATCTGATGTACTCTTTTTTTCCCATTTCAGGTGGCCATCCATGGGCTCCTAAAAAGGTCGAAACAATATCAATCGGAAGCTCTTCAGCAAGCTCACGGTTGACAGTTAGTTGTTTTATTTCAGTTTCCAGATCAAGGCCGTAGCCACTCTTGCTTTCCACTGTGGTGGTTCCGGATTTCATCATCTCAATGATCCGCTCTCTAGCCTGGGCCTTCAAGGACTCTTTTTCCGCTTCCCTGGTCATATGAATGGTGGCTGCAAGTCCACTCAATGCCCCAGAATCCTTGAACTTTTTAAGAGTCTCAGGGGTCATGTTGGCTGCGTATTCCTTCACTCGAGTGCCACCAAAGACAACATGAGTATGTGCGTCTACAAATCCAGGTAAAACCGTCATTCCCTCAGCATCTATAACCTGTTCTGGATGTGTCCCTAGGGCTTTATAAACCTCTTTCTCAGTGCCGACAGCCACAATCTTTTCATCCCTGATACCGATGGAACCATTTTTTAACAAACCGATCTGATCAGAGGCACTTTCTGCAACGGTCAGCAGATTTTCTGCATTGGCAATGACTATATTACTAGTTTTTTTAGGCATATTGTATCAATTCCTTTCGAACTAGTTCAAGAAGAATTCAAGCACCGTTTGTCTTAGCGGTACCAACTGACCTTTGAAAAATGATTCTAAAGAAACTATCTTAATTGGCTGACAGACATTACTATCAATTCCTCAGAACGACCCTCTGAATATGCTATTTTAAAGAAATTATTCCGCCCCATCTTCAACGGTTCTAGAGGTTTAAATGTAAACATTTTTTATGTATAAATTTTATGCATTTACTGTAAGTTATTCATTCTACAGTTTTATAAACAACGAGAAACACACATTTCATTTATATGTTCACTATAGAATCATTAGAATCATTATACCTTTAGTTATTATAGCCAGTTAGCTCTCAGAACTCGTTGTTGGTCATGCTCTCGATAATATCTTCATACTTCTGTTGAGTTTCTTGATCTTTAATCAGAGGTAAGTTCGCTTTAATGTTCAACACACATCCACGTACTCCCAGACTTGCTAAATCCATTCCAATAACATAATCAGACTCAGCGTTTTTATTATAGTGATCCACAATTAGTTTTCCCAGTGCAAGCACTTTCTTGCAGCGCTTAGCATTTTCATGGGGAACATCAGCGGCAGCTTTGGCTGCTTCTTGAATCGCTTTTGCACGAATATATTTTTCGACATCACTTGATTTAGGCAGCAGAAAAGCTTTCTTTATCATCAAATAAGCTTCTGTATCTTGATCTGCACCAACGAGAAGTTCTTTGCTCAAAATATCTAGCTCTTCTGCAATTTTCAAGAATTCGTCGACCTCTATTCCATGGTCTTCTTTTGTTGATAAACGCGCCACCATCCCAATAAGCCCGGCAGCCATTGCCCCAGAAATTGCCGAAGCCGAGCCGCCGCCAACGGTAACATTTTGTGAATCCAAAATGCTTTCAATTACGCGGATGTACTCCATATCAATCCTCCCGACCAGAATCTTACCTCATTGCCTATTAAGAAAAGTCATGATGAGAATCCTAAACGTCAATTCTCATCATGACAGTTCCGAGTCAACTATCTTGGCGGTTTACTTGCAGGTCCGAAAGTCACTTTGTCAGCCGGTTCCCACCAAAGAGGAATTTTTATGCTTTCATCTGTCAGTTTTCCTTTTCCAAGAGCAACGTCCTTTGCAGTCTCATAACCTGCTTGAGCATGGCGAACAACACCGATGCCAGAGTCGACTGTCAGGGCTACATCCAAACGGAAAGCTGCTTCGTCAGTTCCGTCAGCAATCATTGTAACTCCCGTGTGGACTGCTTCACCCATAGAGTAATTTGCCTGAATGGCAATTAAATCACACATACCAGATGCATTAAGCAAACCGTTAAGATAAGGCCAATCAGAGATCAGGTCCCCACCATCCTTCATGTTTTCAGATTCAAATGTTGGGTTGACGATAGATCCCGAGTCTAAGTTGTCTCTTGAGAAAGCTAAAGGCCCCTTAATTCTACCGTTCTTGATCGCTTCATTAATCGCTAAACCAAACTTCCTCCGTTGTCCAAAGCCCATGTAACATACACGTGCCGGCAAACCTTCAATGGGCAGATGTTTACGTGCAAGGTTAATCCATCGTTCTACCAAAGGATCCCCTTTACAAACCTCAAGTGCAATATCATCTGCTACTTTCAAATCTTCAGGATCTCCCGAAATACAAGTCCAACGGAATGGTCCTCGGCCTTCACAGAAAAGAGGCCTGATATATTCAGCTACAAATCCTGGAATCGTCATTGCCTCTTCTTCAGGCATTCCAGCGTCTCGACATTCCTTACGAATACTGGTTCCGTATTCAAACACTTCCACACCTTTAGCATAATAAGCATTCATAGCCCTCAATTGACGTTTCATTGTCTCACGCGCATCCATTAAATATGATTTTCGATCGCGGATTCGATATCGATCGGCCTCTTCTCCTGTATAACCAGATGGGATATAAGTAACAGGATCGTGACATGGACACATTTCACTTATCACATCAGGCATAAAGCCTTTTTCATATGCTTCCCAAAAAACATCCGCTGCATTACCAACAACAGCAACTGCTAATGGTTTTTTTGCTGCTGCTGCTGTTTCAGCCATTTCTCTGGCTTCGTCAAAACTATAAACTATTTCATCCATATATTCTTTTTCCATGCGACGGCGGATAATGCGTTCATCTGCATCAACAACTATTGCAACCCCACCATGCATTTTCATTGCCCAGCTTTGATTCCCACCCATACCGCCGGCTCCAGCAGTCAGGTAGATGCGACCTTTCAGATCATTATTGAATTTCTTCATGGCTATTGCTGATAGCGTTTCAAAAGTTCCCTGGATAACGCCCTGCGTACCGATATATTCCCACGGAGCAGCAGTATATTGTGCAAACATTGTTAAGTTCTTATCCTGAAGATCATAGAACGTTTCCCAAGTCGCTTTCATAATATTTGTAGTCGCCATGACAACACGCGGAGCATATTTGTGAGTCTTGAATATCGCTACAGGCATCCCAGACTGTACTACAAGCGTTTCATCATTCTCTAGATTTTTAAGCGACTCAATAATTGCATAATAAGATTCCCAGTTGCGCGCACACTTCCCATTTCCTCCGTATATCACAAGAAACTCTGGAATTTCAGCATTTTCCATATTGTTTTCCAGCATACGAAGAATAGTCTCTTGCTTCCATCCTTTACACCTCAATGTGTCCCCTCGCTGAGCTTTGACTGAATACAAGATTTCAGGTTTTTGATTTGCCATGATAAATTCTCCCTTCTTTTGATTAATGTTTTTAATAGAATACTGCAAGTATCATGCCAAGAGGATTAAGAGGCTAAAATTCAATCAATTACGTTGTTAAACAAAAAATAAAACCACCTAGCCGTATTAAATGTATAAAATATATACATTTAATACGGTAGGATAGTCCGGATTTGATGCATAAAATTTATACATCTGTAGCATTTTTGATATCTTCCCTCAATTCATGCCTGACTTTTGAGAAAATTAAACATTATTTTTTTCGATTCTCAGCTTTTTCATCCTGTATAAAAGACTTTGCCTAATTATTCCCAACTTGCTGGCAGTCTTGGACACATTCCAAGCATTATCATTTAAAGACTCTAGAATGATTTTCCTTTCTAAACTTCGGAGTGAATCGGGTAAACTTTCTTTTTTCGTTGAAATCATTTCAATACTTATCTGACTTAAAATTCTTTCTTTAAGATAATCAGGTATGTGGCTTGTAGAAAGTACCTTATCATTCTCATTCGCTCTTACCATTAGATTTTCAATAAAATGCTGGAGTTCCCTCACGTTTCCAGGCCAATGATAATTCTTCATGAGATTTTTTAGTTCTTTCGAAAGTCCTCTAATATTGCGTTCCATTGACTGATTATAATTATGAATGGAGGTATCTGCAATATCAAATAGATCTTCGAGTCGTTCGCGCAGCGGGGAAATGAATAAATTATACCCCGCAATACGATAATAAAAATCTTCGCGCAGCTGACCGTTTTTTATTAACTGGTGTGGGTCTTCATTCATAGCGCTGATTATTCGGCAATCTACTGGATAAGTTGCATTTCCCCCAACCGGTCGCACTCTTTTTTCCTGCAACACACGCAATAGTTTTGTTTGCATATTATGTGGCATTGAATTCAGTTCATCCAAAAATAGTGTCCCGTTTTTAGCTTCAACAAAAAGGCCTTTGCTATCAACTGCTCCTGTATAGGCACCTTTTACCGTACCGAATAATATACTTTCAAGAAGATTTTCAGGGATAGCAGAGCAGTTAATTCCGATAAAAGGCTCGTCACTCCTCTTTCCATGATTATGAATGCTTTGGGCAAAAACCTCTTTACCCGTGCCTGTATCTCCAACAATTAATAAATTATTATCAAGCCATGCCAAAGACTGCGCTTCTTGAATGAGTCTTTTCATCGCATCACTGGTCCCAACGATATCAGAAAAAGTGAAAGATGTCCCATTGGAATAATAAGTTTGTTTTTTATTGTTAGCATGCTGACTCGTGACCTGTCGCTTCAACTCAATCGTCTCAGACAATAATTTATGGAGCCTGGTTTCATTTTTGCTTACGGTAAAAACACCCAAGGTCTCGCCATTAATTGTAATGGGATATGTGCTGTAAAGTACAAATTTTGGTATACCATCATTATAGGCATGAGCACTATAGTTGTTTATAATGGGCTTGCCCGTTGTAAAGACTTTACGATGTTCAGATTCATTTGCATCGCTGTAACCGTATGCATCCCAAATGAATTTGCCCACCATATCGATTGATCTTCTGTCTTCAAGTTTTTCCATTGCATTGTTATATGCTACTATCTTGCCATAACAATCACTAATAATTATGCCATCACTAATTTTATCAATGATAGCCTCAAGCGAATGGATTTTAACCTGAGGGTTTTTAAAGCTGTGGGCCAAATGAAAAAAAATACAATGAAATTCACCCTCTGAGGTGTTGATCTTCCTTGAATAAACCTGAAACTGATGTCCATTGATTTGAGTGTAAACTGATTGATTGGGTTCAAGGTTGTTTGGGTTAATACCAAACGATTCATCAAATTTCATTTGTTGAGGTTTAATTTTAAGTTCTTTCTTCGCTTCATGACTTGCCCAGACAATAAATCCGGAAGAATTAACAACGAGGCAAATGGGCGAGAATTCTGAAAGAACATTGCCAAGATCATCAATATTCATATATTTCATCCTTCCTACATGCTGCAAGATTCTTTAATTGCAGATTGACAGACGAATGATACAAACAGTTATACCTTAATATGAACTTTAATATTGAGTACATGTCAATATGATGCCAATTTATAAAGGTTACCTATTATACATCATATTTGAGTTCACCATTTTGTCGCTTTTTCAATTATACCATCAATATATGACTAGCTACTGAAAATATTTACTCATTCCGTATATCTAAATCCGAGACCGATAAAATAACCACCTGATTAATACCTTAGTTGATACTCATTACGACCGTGCTTTTAGACACCGTAAATATTATCAACAATAAGATCATCCAGTTCATATTTGCATAAGTCTTCGCGGATAATTATTATGTCTAATGTCTATATCAATCAGTTTCAAACCTCGCCAGCCGCTCACTGACGTCTTCAAAGTGCATATCGAAAGCGGCAACTTTCTGGAATTGCTTGACGGCCTTCTTAACATCACCTGCACCTTCGTACGCACAGCCCAGCACGTACCGGAACATTTTCATCAACCCGTCCATTTTTTGCTTGCGTGTCGGGCCGGTTTCTAGAATCGCAACAGCTTGTTCATGCTTTCCGGACTTCATCAGCGCATTGCCCAGTGCAATCAGTACGGGCAGTTCTTTAGCCATTTCCTCTGGCAGCTTCTGGAGTTCACGAATGGCTTCCTCGTCCCGATCTGCTTCTGAAAGGGCAATGCCGTAATTGAACCTCACTATTACATTGTCAGGATCTTTATCAAGATAGGCTTCATAATAATCAACAACCTGGTGATAATCGTTTTGTTGAAAAGCAATGACAGCCATCAAGGGGCACAATGAAAAGGTTTCCGGCACCAGTGCCACCACCTTTTCAAATTCTTGTAGGGCTTCTGCGTGCTGTCCTTTCAAGTATAATTTTTTACCCGACTTATAATGCCGGTTGGCTTTCCATTTAGGGGATTTTAACCATAAGAAAGCATACAGTCCCAGGCCAATGACCCCTATCCCGCGAAATGACAGGAGTAGGATGGAGGTGACCAGCAAAATGAGCGGCATCGATGTTTTTATTTCTGGTGGTACAGGTAGATTGGTTGCCATGACAGGCATTTCCCCAGGTTGACTGCTGACTGCTCCTATATTCTTTTTTCTTTTGGATTTTCCCATGTAATCAATCGCATATAGGCCTGTTTCTGGAATGCCCAAGGAGCGGTAAGCTCCCCGTGGGCCAATACCCACTCTCGCCCCTTTCACTCCGGCACTAAGACCGAGGCCTCCCTTGCTCAGGTTAAGCTTCACTCCTTTGCCCAGACCGATACTTCTGCGAAATCTTATGCCCATACCATCACTCCTTTTCTTTCCGCAGGCTTTTCAGAACCGCGGCCATCTGGTTGATGTCCTCGTCTGACAGGCTGTCCAGTTCATCTATTTTCAGTTTAATGGATTCAACGGTCAAATCACGGTAAGATGAAGATTTCTTCTTGCCACCACCCAGAAAATAGGTGGCGATGGTACCGGTGACCATTCCAAGAAACCCAATCCCTACCAGCATCAGGACTGCTGCAAGGAGTTTGCCTCCCGTTGAAGCCGGAGAAATGTCTCCGTAACCGACCGTGGTGATCGTCACAAAAGCCCACCAAAAGGAATCGATAAGGCTCATATCCTCTATCAGGTAGATGCCCACGGCCCCGGCCACGGTAATGGCCACCGTGATAAACACCATATAAATCAATCCGTTGGTGCGGATAAATACGCCAAATTTTTCTTTAAAGCGGCTGAGCCAGATGGCTACCCGCATCAAACGAACCGTACGAGCCAGCCGAATCAGCCGGGTCAACCGCGCGAGACGCGCAAGGCGAAAGAGTGAGGAAAAGGGGATAATTGCGATTAAATCGGGGATATTAGATTTCAAGAAAGTTTTTTTCTTGTCCGCCAAAATCAATCGGGTGAAATAATCAGCTGCAAAAACGATCAGGATCCCTGTGTCAATCTGGTGGAACATTACGGTAGCCTGCGGAGACAGATCCATTCGAAACTCGATGAATAGCATCCCAACCACCGCCAGCACAAGCAAAACCATGATCCATTCGTATATGAGAAACCATTTTCCCTTCGCAACCATCATCTCACTCTCCCCCGATGCAGACTATGATCTGTTCCATTGTATGACAGTTCGCTAAATAAAACAACCAACATCATTGAACTAACCACTTGTCAGCAGGTCGGCGATTTCCCAAATCGCATTGTGAACAAGCCATCACGCTCATCTCTTCCAAATATCAGCCATACAGCCGATGGTTCAGGCCCGGATCATTGAACTTAATCATCCTCCCGCGGCAATTCTCGATGATACGGCTGCCGATGCCTTCGTCAAGGTCTTTAATCTGCTCAGGAAACAATTCACTGCTCACCAGCATCGGTTTACATTCATTATAACGGTGGTTGATGATCCCAAACATGATCCTCTTGTCGGCAGCGACCAGTGTGCCGTTGTTCTCGGCCCCCTTAAACAGGTCGTCCAGCAGCAGTACTTCGCAGTTTCTATAGTGATTGATCTCCCTGTGGTAGTAATCATTATCCAGCTGGTTTCGCTTGATGGCATCGACGGCATCTCGGTACTGGAAATACCTGACTCTTACC
>JAWSUW010000020.1:0-13912 GCA_033549245.1 Bacillota bacterium
GTTATCACCTTCTTGAGTCAGCATTTGCTTTCTCTGGATTGGACTGACCCCATCTTCTGGAAAGAATACTATCACTTTGGTTCCCGGTACATCCTTAAACCCTTCAAGTGCGGCTTTACCTGTATCTCCAGATGTTGCGACTAGAATGACAACTTCATCCTTTATGCCGTTCTTTTTTAGAGCCGTTTTGAGCAAATAAGGTAAAATGGAAAGTGCCATATCTTTAAAAGCAAATGTTGGACCATGGAATAATTCAAGGAAAACAGCCTCCCCTTTGACGACCAATGGAACGATCTCATCGGATTCAAACTTCGAATCATATGCCTGCTCAACAGCCTCTTTGATCTCATCTGAAGTGAAATCGGTCAAATACATTCCTAAGATCATTTGGGCAATTTCCTGATAGGACATTTCAAGCATGTTTTCAGTTCCGGGTAATTTGGGAATCGACTCAGGAACAAACAGTCCTCCATCCTCTGATATTCCCTTTATGATTGCCTCACCACCGGTCAGGCTTTTACTCTTGTCTCTAGTGCTGTGATATTTCATGATTACCTCTCTAATTTTGTCTTATATACATAATAGCGCAAAAATCAAAAAATGAGTAGGCATTTGCTCACTCATTTTCCGAGATTCATTTATCTTTCAGAAAGATTTCGATAGTTTTGAAGCATTTTGACAGATTTATAGGCTGGCCTTATGATTTTAGGATCACTGATGACTTGTTCAATCCTATGCGCACACCATCCTGCTACTCTTGCAGTAGCAAATAGAGGTGTGTAAAGTGCTGGAGGTATATCCAGCATCTCATAGACAAACCCACTGTACAAATCGACGTTGGCTGCGATTGCTGCAGACTCTCCCTTTCGTTCCTTGAAAATAATTTTAGTCAGTCTTTCTATGCTTTCATACAATTTGAATGTACATAGACAATCCTTCTCTTCAGCAAGTTCTCTCGCTTTTTCCTTGAGTAGGACTGCTCTTGGATCGGAAATCGTGTAAACGGCATGTCCCATACCGTAAATCAAGCCTTTTCCATCAAAAGCTTTCTTGTCGATTATCTTTTTCAAATACTGCTTTAATGCCTCCTCATTGTTCCAATCTGGACAATTTGTCTCAATGTCCTGAATCATTTCATAAACTTTCCTATTCGCCCCTCCGTGCTTTGGGCCTTTAAGACAGCCAAGAGCCGCACTGATTGCAGAATAGGTATCTGTTCCACTCGAAGAAACCACATGGGTTGCGAATGCAGAATTGTTACCACCACCATGTTCTGCATGTATGACCAGCAGAAGGTCAAGCGTTTCGGCTTCTGTCTTCGAATAAACACAATCAGGGCGTGTGAGTCTCAAAATATTCTCTGCTGTACCTACAGATGGATCCGGTTGATGAATAAATAAACTCTTATTTTCAAAATAATGTGCTTTAGCCTGATACCCATAAGCCAGTATGACCGGAAATTGAGCGATCAAGCTCATACTTTGTCTTAAAAGATTCGACGTACTCAAATCATCCGGATGTTCATCATGTGAGTACAATACAAGAACACTCCTTTGCAGTTTGTTCATGATATCATTGCTCGGAATTTTTAAAATCATATTTTCTGTAAATCCTTCAGGCAACTTTCGATATTCATTTAATAGCTCGTTGAATTCATTTAATTCAGTTTTAGTAGGCAATGCCCCCATCAATAGCAGATATGCGGTTTCCTCAAATCCCATTCTATTATCTTTTTGAAATCCATCCACAAGATCTGTAAGGTTATAGCCTCGATAATACAGTTTACCCTCTGAAGGCATCTTCACATTGTCGACAATTTCATATCCCTGAACTGATCCCACTTCAGTGAGGCCCACCAACACGCCAGTTCCGTTCGGATTTCTGAGGCCTCTCCTAACATCATAGAGGTCATAATTCTCTTCCGGAATCCTGTTGATCATTTCCACCGACATAGCCTTTTTTTCTATCCACGCATTCAATTTCATATGCAGTCCCCCAAACCGATCATAAATTCTGAATCACAACTTTTGTAAACGTTTCAGTTGTCCCATCTCCACCCAAGTCCGGTGTCAGACTTACGCCGTTAGCGAAAACAGTTGCAACCGCTCTTTTGATTTTGTTGGCTTCATCCGTATACCCCATGTACTCCAACATCATGGCTGCAGATAAAATCATAGCTGTAGGATTCGCAAGTCCTTTGCCTGCTATGTCAGGAGCGCTTCCATGGACCGCTTCAAAAATTGCTATGTCAGAACCGATATTTGCTCCTGGCACTAGACCCAATCCACCAATAAGCCCTGCACAAAGATCTGATAATATGTCACCATAGAGATTCATCGTCACGATCACATCGTACTGATTGGGGTTCATGACAAGCTGCATGCACATGTTGTCCACAATCACACTTTCAAATGCTATATCTGGGTATTCCTTGGCAATTGTTTCGCCGATTTCTAAAAAAAGTCCGTCTGATTTTTTAAGAATGTTTGCTTTGTGCACCAAAGTCACTTTGGACCTGCCTTGTTTGAGAGCGTAGTCAAATGCTGCCTTTATGATTCGTTCAGAAGCAGCCCTAGTCACAATTTTGAGTGCATGAACTTCATCATCTGAAATTTCATTTTCAACACCTTTATAAAGACCTTCTGAATTTTCACGGAAAATGACCAAATCGATATCATTAAATCCTCGATTGCTCACCATTATACTTTTAACCGGTCTGATATTGGTGAACAGGTCATATTTCTGTCTGAGCATGACATTGATACTCTTAAAGCCCTTTCCTATTGGAGTGGTTATTGGTCCCTTCAGAACCACTCTGTTGCTTTCTATAGATTTATAAAGTTCATCGGGCACCAAGACCCCACTGATATCAAAAACACTTTTTCCAGCATTGACAATTTCCCATTCGATACCGAGGTTTAGTGCATCTACCACAGCTTTCGCACTAAATGCAACCTCAGGACCAATGCCATCACCCGGAATCAAAGTCACACTTTTCATAATGCACCTCTCAAATATAATATCGCACCACCAGCCTTAACAATTTCAAAATCTCTGTCAGAACCATCAAATCTTAATTTGTAGCGTTCTCCGTTTTGTGTATCAATGGCCTCGATAGCCTTTGATCCAAAATTGATTTCCAATTCAAGATGAGAACCTTCAGATGTTTTTTCATAATCCAGTGCACTTTCGAAAACGAGTGGCAATATTCCTGAGTTGATCAAATTGCACTTATGGATTCTTGCAAATGACCTAGCGATTACTGCTCTTATCCCCAAATAAAGAGGTACTAAAGCCGCATGCTCACGGCTGGAACCTTGACCATAATTTTCACCACCGACTATGAAGCCCCCCTTGTTAATCCTTGATCGATTATAAAATTCAGGGGCAATAGACTGGAAGCAGTATTTGCTCAGTTCTGGAACATTGGATCTGAGTGGCAATAAATTGGCACTTGATGGAACAATGTCGTCAGTTGTGATGTTGTCCCCTGTCTTTAAAATCACATTTCCCTCAAGGCCACCTTGTAAAGGTATGTTGAGAGGAAACGGTTTTATATTGGGTCCCATCACAATCTCTGCATTTGGATTCAAATCAAAATTGATAAAATAACTGTCCACACGATCAAAGTACTCTGGCCATACTGTATTGCTGAGGTCCACACCAGTTTTTCCAACCGGGGACTCAAGGTAGCCTTTAATCGATGACCATGCCGCTGTTTCCGGACTAACTAAATAGACATTCGCTGAAGATGTTCCACACCTGCCTTTAAAATTGCGATTAAATGTTCTAAGTGAAACTGCATCCGATTTTGGTGCCTGCCCCATCCCGATACATGGCCCACATGAGGCTTCAAGTATTCGAGCTCCAGCCTCAATCATATCGCTTATAGCGCCATTATCTGTGAGCATCTTGAGTACACTGCTTGAACCAGGTGAAATCGTGAGACTGACTTCCCTTGCTACCCTTTTTCCCTTCAGAATTTTAGCTACAGTCATCAGGTCAGAATATGAGGCATTGGTACAACTTCCTATAGCCACCTGATCCACTTTGAGTCCTTCTATATCATCCAAATCAACAACATTGTCAGGACTATGAGGCTGTGCCACTTGAGGCTTCAACTCTGACAAATCCACATTGAGCACTTCATCATAGTGGGCATCATCATCTGCAAACAGTCCTTTAAAATCATCACTACGTCCCTGTCTATTCAAATAATCAAATGTGGCATTGTCAGATGGGAATATGGAGGTTGTTGCACCTAGTTCAGCACCCATATTGCATATTGTTGCCCTTTCGGTTACTGATAAAGATCGAATCCCTTCCCCTGAGTACTCAAGTACATAATTGACTCCGCCCTTCACAGTCAACACTTTTAGTATATGAAGTATGATATCTTTTGCTCCAACACCTTCAGAGAGCATTCCAGTCAAAACTACATTCATGACTTTTGGAACTTTCATTTCATAATAGCCATGTGAAAGTGCGATTGCGACGTCTAGACCTCCTGCTCCAACAGCAAACATCCCTGCACCACCGCAGGTAGGTGTATGTGAATCAGAACCAATCAGCACATCACCGGGTACAGCGAATCTTTCAAGATGTAGTTGGTGACATATTCCATTGCCTGCCTTGGAATAGACTATTCCGAATCGTTTGCATACACTTTCTATGAACGCGTGATCATCTGCATTCTCATAACCAAGTTGTAAAGTGTTATGATCGATATAAGCAACAGCTCTGTCGACAGCTTTTTTACTCACTCCAAGTTCAAGCAGTTGAAGATACACCATTGTTCCCGTAGTGTCTTGAGTGAGTGTCTGGTTTGTTTTGAGCCTAATATCCGCTCCGCATATGACTTTTCCATCAATTTTGTTCTTCTCCAAAATTTTATACGTGATTGATAACCCCATAAAACCACCCCTTTGTTTTAGTATATTTGTATACAATTATACCAATAGTCGTATTCTTGTCAAGAATTTTTCAATGATGTTTTTTAAAAAAAACAAGACACTTTCCACGACTATTGATCAAATTAGCCAGAGAATATGTGCCTTGTTTATAGATTGTGATTAATTCTATTTCAGACCGTCAATTGTTCCAAACGATCCACAAACTCAATGAGAGGTTCATTTTGATAACTGACAATCTCACTATTTAACTTGATGGGATATTCATTTCCAAAATGATATGTCTCGATTTCCTTCAAAATTTCATTTGTTTTTCCTACTACGACATTTTCAGGTTTCCCGATAAAAATGATCATGAATTGATCACCACCATATCTGCCAACGATATCTAACTCGTCAACAGATACTCTCAAAATATCTGCAGTCCTTCTCAGAACATGATCACCAAATATATGACCTTCAACTTCATTGATGGTCTTGAAGTCATTTATGGTTATTATTGAAACCACGATGAAATCCATTGTGATGTGGGATTTCTCAATTTCGATTGCAAGATGCTCTAGCATAGTATGGCGATTGTTGATCTGAGTCAATATGTCATGAAAATTCTTTTTTGATTGAAAGTCTCCATTTTTCTCCAGTCCAGTCATCTTGCTCGTAACATCAAGAGTATAGCCATGAGTTGTCAATGGCTTACCAAGATCATCTTTTTCGATGACCTCGCATTTATCATAAAACCATCTATAACCGCTATCTTTTTTCCTGATTCTATAAACAACCTCATAACGGTCAATTTCACCAAGAATTAGAGCCAGCATCTTGTCTCTCACTTCAGAATAATCTTCGACATAGATCTTTTCATTGAAAAATTCAATTGTGATGACTGTAGGCAAGTCTCTACCGACGTATCCCAAACTTGAATATCTCATAGGTTCTACGTCGATAATATTTGTAGTTAGTTGCCAAGTCCATTCACCTAAATTATCATTATATATGTTCATTTGTATGCTCCAATCCATTATACGAGTGCTTCAACTATAGTATCTTTCGATTCTAGAAAATGTTCCAAGTCATTGATGTATTCATATAATGTCGCTCTGTTCTCAAAATCCTCCCTTGTTGACGGGAGCTCCATTTTTTTAAACGACTTTCTGTAGGATTCAAGTACTTCAAAAATTTCCTCGCCCATTCCAATCCCTTGGAATTGGTCAGCGATATATTCCGTAAGTTCAGCAACCATGGTGGTTTGTTCGCAAGTTGCATACAGTCGGTTGAAATATCTTTTCATATGATGAAGAATCTCAAATTGTACTATTCTTGCTTCCATGAATTTGACATGGTAAGTCACTTTTTTTGTAAGTCGATTCTCAGATTCCTTCCAAGCTCGATCATAACCTTCTTTGAGTTTCGATTCCAGATTGTCATATAATGACTCATCTACCATCAATTCACGATCACGAAGTCTACTGGCCATGTTTTTTAAAATGGTTTTCATCATCTGATCGATTTCAAACACATCTTGATCCAGCTTTTTTTCAAGACTTGGCATGTATACGTTGAGTATGAAACCTATACCGGCTCCTATGAGCATCTGCATCATTTCATTAGAAAGTGCAGCGGGTGTCACTGATTGAATGGACAACAAATGAGTGACCAAAACCGAGCACGGCACGATACCGTCATTAAATTTTAGTTTTACAGCTATTGGAATAAATATCAATAGATATAGGCCAAATGCCAAAGCTGTAAAACCAATTGTGGAGAACACCAACGTACCGATACTCAGTGCCAAGATAGTGGATCCAATCCTCATTATCGCCAAATCCAACGATCTTTTTTTAGTATGTTGCACACTTAAGATCACTATGATTCCTGAGTTGGCAGCATAAGCCAAATTTAATTTTTGAGATATATATACTGCGATGATCGCTCCGATTACTGTCTTTAACGTTCTTGGACCAATATATTTACGAATTAAATTCATTTAATGTTGACTCCCCTGATTGATATACTGATATAAGCAAATCTTGGATTTGTTCTTTAGAATCCTTTTCAATGCTATCCTTTACCCATTTTGACAATGAACGATAGACAAATCTTCCTTGTGAATCGTGTACTTGATCCGCAGGAGAAGGTCTGCCAAAACAGTACCCTTGCATATAATCACAATTCGTGGCAACTAGTTTTTCAAATTCACCAGCTTCTTCCACACCCTCGACAACTACCTTCAAATTCAACCCATGTGCAATTGATATCAAGCCATCCATCATTTTTGTATCTTCCATGTCAATGAATCTATCCTTAAGGCTTTTATCCAGTTTGATTTTGTCCACAGGCATATAGGTCAAATAATTTAGAGAAGAATAGCCTGTACCAAAATCATCAAGCGAAATGATCACCCCGATTTTTTTTAAGGCAGCGAGCACTTTCATATTTTCTTCTTTGTTGTCAATCCGAACACTTTCAGTGATTTCTATTTCAATCATCGATGGTTCGATGCCTCTTGAAGTGAGCTCTTCTTCAACAAATTCAGAGATCGTGGCATCATAAATTTGTCTAGGTGAAAGATTGATCGCCACAGGTTTGATTTCGAAGCCACTTGCTTCCCATTTTTGCAATTGATCGAGAACTTCCCGGATTACCCACTTTCCAATGGGAACAATCATCCCGTTTTCTTCTGCTATTGGTATGAATTCATTCGGAGGCATCGATAGATCCTTTAGCCTTAGTAATGCTTCAAAAGAGGATATATCTCCCGTCTTGGCATCAATGATGGGTTGATAATAAATCATGAACTCATTAGATTCAAGAGCACCTCTCAAACGGTTTTCGATGTTGATACGATTCTCAAAATTTGAAATGAGGTCGTCAAAGAAAAACTGTCGTTTGTTTTTTCCGGATTTCTTTGCGCTGTACATGGCAATATCAGCTTTCAGCAACAGCTCTTCCACGGTGTTGCCATTTGAAGGATATCTAGATACCCCGATACTTGCAGTGATATGATTCTTGATGTGTTCCACCTCATTACCGCAGTCCAAATGACAAACGATGTTTTCAATACATCGATCAATAGAGTCGGTATCGGTGACATCCATCATTAACACAATAAACTCGTCGCCACCAAATCTAAAGACATGAGCATTGCCTTCCACCGCTTCCAAAAGTCCTTTTGAGACACTGACCAAAACCTTGTCACCGTAAACATGTCCCAGTGTATCGTTGATATTCTTAAAGTTGTCAATATCAAGTAACAGAACTGACCCGGTTTTCCCCGAATTTAATTGAGATCCCAAAAACTCGACAAATTTCCTGCGATTATAAAGTTCTGTGAGAGCGTCATGTTCAGCCATATGTGTGATATATGCCTCACTGATTTGAAGCCTACCAATGGTATTCTCAAGTTCTTCATTGGCACCCTTTAAATCGTCATTAAATGATACTACTTTATGCATACCCATGAACGCAAATATCGATACGATCACACCAATGAACCATAGCATATAATACAGCACGGTTTTTCCCTGCCAACCTTCACGAGGAAGAACAGTAAGTGTCAAAGTGGAATCGTAAAGATTGACTTCTTGAATTATTGAATCACCAACAGGATTGCCATCATTTTTCCAAATAATCGCCTTCTCACCACTTAAAGAGCCAAATCCCGCAAGCTCCACAATGTATTCACTGGATAAACTTTCGATGCCGCTTGCAGCTATGGTTTTGTCATAATCGAAAATAATGGCAACTTGTCCATAGTAAGCTTCCTTAACAACTACAGGAATCCTAACTATGATTCCAATTCCACCTTCAACGAGATTGACCGGTGCAGTGAAAACAGCTTTCAGATTATTCTTTGCATACAAAATCAAATCCCTTTGAGAAGCCTCAGATGCCAAATCGATTCCAATGGCTGCCTTGTTTTCCTCATATGGATAAATGTGAGTGATTGTTGTGTCGGTGATGAATGTCATACTCTTTACGATTTCATCAGAGGATGCGTATATATTTTTTGCAAAACTGGAGTACTCCAGTTGCGAAATTTCGTTATCAATCTCAATATAGGCAGCTATACTCCCCATGCTGATCATTCTGGATGTGATGATACTCTCAAGATTTGTCTGAGTCATCAATAATGTGTCTCTGGCATCTTGCTTGTGACGTTCAATGGCGAGTGTATGTTCAAAATTTGCCATGAGTGCAAACATTCCAAATACCAATATAAAGACTATTCCCGAGTATATGATCTTCTTAATTTTAGAATTCAAGTAGGAACCTCCTTCAGTATTGGGCCATATTCATATTATAGCTTATAAATCAATTTCTGTGTCTATTCACTTACAAGATACATAAATATTTTATAATAATTATGCTTGACACTTATCACTAAATAGTGATAAAATGTGACTATAAACATTATCACTAATTAATGATTTTTATCATTGATCAAAATAGGAGGTAACATTATGAATAAGATCGGAATTATCATAGGAAGTACAAGACCGGGAAGAAGCTCCAAATCTGTTGCGGATTGGGTTTTCGAGATTGCACAAAAAAGATCTGACGCTGAATATCAACTTGTTGACATAGCGGATTACGATTTGCCATTACTCGATGAACCGGTTCCGCCATCAATGGGACAATACAGCAAACCTCACACAATTAAATGGGCAGAGAAAATTGATGAACTGGATGGTTTTGTTTTCGTAACACCGGAATACAATCACTCAATCCCAGCTGCACTAAAGAACGCAATTGATTTCATTTACAAAGAGTGGAACAACAAAGCAGCAGGATTTGTAAGTTATGGCTCAGCTGGTGGTTCGAGATCCGTTGAACAATTGAGACAAGTCATGGCTGAAATTCAAGTTGCAGATGTCAGGGCACAGGTCATGCTGTCACTCTTCTCAGATTTTGAGAATTTCAGCGTCTTCAAACCAGATCCTAGACATGAAAACAGTGTGAATCAGATGCTGGATCAAGTCGTCAAGTGGAGTGGTGCCCTTAAGGCTGTACGGTAAAATTATATGAGCGCGAAGCGCTCATATAATTCGCGTAGTTAAGTTTCCGAAGGAAACTTATTAGCGTCTCTGCTTGATAATTCTAGATTTAAAAAGAGCGCGAAACACTTCCCAAATACGGAATGCTTCGCGCTCTTTTTTTTTGAAGTTTTCCTCCGGATAAGGGTATAATTATAGAAGAGTTACACTTTAAAGGAGGTAATCCAATGAAAAAATCATTACTGGCTTTGTTATTTCTTGTGTTATTGTTACAAGTTCCCAGCACTTCATTTGCAGTGGATTTAATACCACAGGATACCATCGCCCTTCATATCGGAAGTCCCTTGATTCTCTCTGACAATAATATGAAAGCACTGGATTCCGAAAATCCCGACGTTGTGCCAATCATCCATAAAGAACGGACATTGGTGCCACTCAGAGCGATTAGCGAGCATTTTGGCGCAGTTGTTTCATATGACCCGATACAGCGTGAAGCATTGATCGAATTAAACGGTGAAATGTACTATTTCCCAATTGACAAGAATCACTATCGCATCGAAAAATCTGGAGTAGCAGCTAAAACTGTTTATTACGATACAGAGGCATTGATCGTTGAAAACCGTACTATGGTTCCTCTACGTTTGATTTCAGAAGAAATATTGGGAAAGAACGTTGGATACGATGATAAGGTTATAACCATAGGAAATGGACCAGTGGATCTGAATAAAGAGACGGTAGCAGCCCTCAAAACTAAAATCGGGCAAGTGCTAAAAATTACTTCTATGGAAGAATTAGAGAAAATCATAGCTGATATCACACCAGAATATCCAGACGATAAATTTATCGGACTTGAACCTTCACCATCCCCGGAAGCACCTGCCGAATCACCTGCTTTACCTACTGAGGAAGCAGATAGGTCAAATGATTTCTCATCCACAAATGAACAAGTTGAAGGTGTCAATGAAGCAGATATCGTCAAAACTGATGGACGATTCATCTATGTCGCTTTGGGGAAAAGTGTAAAAATTTACGATTCAAATAATGGCAACCCAATTCTCACAGATGAGATCACTTTGGATGTGGATGAGACCACCGGTCAGTATGTTGTGCTGAGCGAACTCTATATCGCTGATGGAAGATTGGTCATACTAGGATCAAGAAATGGATTTGACAATTGGATCCGGCCGATTCCAGAACCGACTTTGGATGCTCCTGATGCTTTAATCATGCCACGTTATCCGAACAAAAGTTATACTTATTTGGCTGTTTATGACATTGATAATAATGGCAAGAAATCCTTAATCAAGGAATTCGAGATTGAGGGCTCACTTTTATCCAGTCGTAAAAAAGATGACACTTTATACCTCGTAGTCAACAAATACTTTAATTATTACATCATGGATGGTAATGTTGAGATTCCTACCTATAAGGATTCAACAATAAGTGACGAATATCGAACACTTCCGGTGGATAGAATCATGTATCACCCTGGACGATTGGCACAAAATTATTTGATAGTCGCAGCTGTTGATATAAGAAATGAAACTACCCCATCATCAATCAATGCATTTTTAGGAAGTGGCAGTCTGGTCTATATGAGTAATGAGGCACTCTACGTCGCTGGAAATGATTACAGCTCGTTCTTTGGCAACATCACCAACATTGCCAAATTCAACGTGGATGGATTGAAAGTAGGATTTGCAGGAGGTGGTATGGTCGAAGGTTCAATATTGAATCAATTCTCTATGGATGAATTTGATGGCAACCTCAGAGTCGCAACCACCAACTGGCAAATGGAAAGCTCAAATGCACTTTATGTCTTAGATACCAATCTCAATCCTCTTGGAAAAGTAGAGCATCTCGCACCGGGTGAAAGAATCTTTTCTGTACGTTTTATGGGGGACAAAGGTTACATCGTCACATTCAGACAAGTCGATCCCCTTTTCGTTTTCGATTTAAGTAATCCAAGTGCACCGAAAGTCATAGGTGAACTTAAAGTTCCCGGATTTTCAAATTATCTCCATCCAATCAATGAGAATGTATTGCTTGGAATTGGTCAAAATGTTGATGAAATCACAGGCATCCAATCAGGCATCAAGCTTTCCACCTTTGATGTCTCTGATGGTGGTAAGCCAAAAGAAATTGCAAATCTGGTTCTTGGTGATAGCGGAAGCTATGCCGAAGTCCTAAACAACCACAAAGCCTTGATGCTCAACCCCACTAGAGATATGATCGCATTTGATGCCACTCTTAGAAAAGAGACTGGTGATTATCAGAGCACCTACTTTTATGGGGCAATGATACTTGAGGTCTCGCAAACGGGTGAACTCAAGTTGTTGAAACAAATACCCACAGACGGTTTATATGGTTCAGTTGTGAAAAGAGTCCTATATATTGATGATGTCCTCTACTATATTTTAGATGAAAACATCAAAACATATGATATGGATACTTTTGTAGAGATCAACTAATGAAAAAGAGTGGATTCCAGTTTTGGGATCCACTCTTTTTGTATTATACAGCCTCATTGACAATTCGCCCATAAGCTCTTAATTTGATTTTGGCTTGATCTATAAATTCTTCTGTTAGTATGCTTGGTTTTATACCATGATCCTTCAAACTGCCGGAAATAATCACGTTGATCAATTCTTTGAATGAAATATCAAGGTATTCAGCCATATAGGTCAAACTGGCACTTTCAGATAATGACGGTGTGCCATTGACATCGATTACATAGAGTTCCTTGTTGGCATCCTCTCTGACTTCCAATCTAATAATATCTCTTCCTTCAACCGCATCAAATGATGCGGTTGCAATATCATATAACTGCCAATATCTAGAATCTTCGCTGGTCAAAATCTGAAAATGCTCTCTGTCTTTATATTCCTTGCCTTTTGAGGCATGGCTACGAACTCTGTAATGCATTGGAAATGCAATTATTGGAAGCACTGTTTTGACTATGCCACCCATAATACCAATAGTAAATTCCTGTCCTGATAAATAAGTCTCTGCAATTAGGGTCACATCACCAAGTTCTTCAAATAAAGATATTGCTTGTGTTCTGAGCTGATCCATGTCATCAACAATAGAATTTATTGAGATTCCTACGCTGTTTCCGCCTCCTGCTGGTTTTATAAAAAGTGGAAATTCAATACTTGATGCAGCATACGCGCTTTCAATATCGTCCCCCATTTGAATTGTAAAGAATCCAGGGACTTTGATGCCTCGCCTTCTCAAAGTTTCATAAGTGTGATCCTTATTTCTGCAGACCTCCATACCATGAATTCCAGTATGTGAAGTTGGAATACCTTGAGATTGGATTACTGCCCTTATTTTTTGTGAGCCTGAACCATCATAGAGCGTATCTGGTTCATCCAAAAATCCTTCTGCGATGACAAAAGCCAAATCGATATTCTCGAGTTTTGATATTTCTTCAATCACTTGAACTGGAGATCTTGCATTTAATAAAAAAACCTCATTCCCACCAGCCAGCAATGCTTGGTGCAACTGATTCACCGTCTTCACAGACGCACACTCACCATAAATACCGGTTCTCTCCTCAATTGGAACACTATTGTACACAAACAATATTCTATTTTTCATCCGGTCAGTCAATCCTCAATCTTTCTTGTAATTCATTCCTAATTTCATTCTCTATCCAATTCTAATCGTAATCAGTCGAATTGACAACATAATTTTTTGTGAGTTGTTTTTGATGATTTTCATTGGGTAAAGATAAATATCAATCGGAGGTGAATCTATGCAAAAATCTAAAGAGGGATTATTGAGATGGCAACTGATTGGCATAGGTGCCTTCAACATAACAGACTATTTTCTGACATTAGAAGCACTCGAAAAAGGACATACCGAAGCCAACCCACTGCTGATTACAATTGTCAACACCCTGGAATTCCCACTTGTAAAATTGATCTTAGTGCCTCTCTTACTATATTGGCTTTGGTTGAAAAGACATCGTATTGGTGAGCGAATCCCCAATACGATGTCTTT
>JAWSUW010000020.1:13922-29601 GCA_033549245.1 Bacillota bacterium
TCGTATTGGGGATTCGCTCACCAAAGTTGTCTGGATTCCTTTTTTCGGATATTTCATTCTTATGGTTTATTTTAGATATCTTTTACTTCACTAATTCTCTTAACCTCTTTATTATATCCATATTAATATCAAGGCTGAATCCGTCAACAGACCTTTCAGCTTTTTTCGTGCAACCATCTACAGCTCCGGCAGACACCATTGCATCAAGAAGTTTATATTCTACGTTTTCATCATACATCACATCTTTGTCGTTCAATGCTGAAATCATCGCACTAACACCATGACCGCCCCAGTTGGAAACACCTGCTATGATCAAATTGTCGGTTTCAGTGACAGATGCAATCTTTTCTCCAAGTGGAACTCTAGATATAATGTAATCCTTTATTTTACCCATTCCGATTTCATTGCCACCATCTCCGATTGCCGAGGTTCTGATCCCATTGATCTTGGCGATTTCAAACATATAGTCAAGATCAGGAATATAATCCGTCAAATCCTCACCAGACATGGAATGGTATTTTCCACTAGCTGATTTACCCGGTCTTTCAATTGCAATCACATGATCTGGCTTATGTTTTGAAAGAATCCCATCGCAAGCCATCTTTGCACTCTCAACAGTCACAACGTAAAGATTGACATCGATTCCCAAAAGGTCGATGCCAATTTCAATGAATTTGGATGTATATTCATCCGTTAGTATAACAACTTCCTTGTCGAGCCTGGAAAGCGTATTAGCCATTGAAAGTGCCCCTAATGGACCATCGGTTTCACCGATCCCTGCCTTATGAATGTAAAACCCGGTAACAATGACAATGACCTTGCTATTATTGAGCTCAACGGCTGTGTTGATCAACTGGTTTTGAAGTTTTATACCTGCCATTCCTCTAAATTCAAGATTTTCAGTAATGATTTCTTCAATTTTTTCAGCTAAGTTCACGAATTTTTCTATCATCGTTTCTCCTCAGATCGTATTGATTTAAGCGCCTCATTCTTTATATCCGCTATGAACATATGACCAGGTGCATGTGTTATCATCAAATCCGGTTTAGCCTGTGATGCAGCTGCCTGAGGAGTCACACCACAAGCCCAGAACACTGGAATCTCATCATCATTGATATTCACCGCATCACCATAATCTGGGCTATTCAAATCCATTATTCCAATTTGTTCAGGATTCCCAATATGAATAGGTGCACCATGAACTTCAGGATATTCGGAAGTGATTAAAATCGTTTGGTCTATTTGGTCTTTTCTGATTGGTCTCATGCTGACGACCACTGGTCCAGAGAATTTTCCAAAAGGTATAGTCATGATACCTGTTTTATACATAGGAACATTACTATTTGTCGTTATATGCCTGACTTCAATTCCTGCAGCCATGAGAGCCGCTTCAAAAGTAAAACTGCATCCAATCAGGAAGCTTACAAAATCTTCTTGCCAATAAGCTTCAATGTTTGTGGTTTCCTTTTGAAATTTTCCATTCATGTAAATCCAATACTTCGGCAACTCACTGGCAATATTGGCATGATCCGCCAATTTTTTTGTGTATTGATTACCATTTTCTAAAATTTCCAGTACTGGACAAGCCTTGTTGTTGAGATTTGCGAAGTGTTTGAACTCTTCAGAATATTTTTGGGGCAATATGACAAGATTTGCTTGTGCAAATCCATTGCACATGCCAGATGTTGGACCCGTAAATTTTTCTTCTGATATCAATCGTCTTACATGTTTGGGCTTTTCGTTGGCATAAGACTTCATAGTGTCACCCTACTTGGATTTGTCAGTGATGTGCATTCTAGCTTTATTCTCTGAATGAAAATCATTATCCGTTTTATCGCCAGCTTTTTCAGCTCTTCTTTGTAAATCTTGTTTAGTTCTACATCGCTCACAATATTTTCCAACAGCTATTTTGGTGCCACAACTGTAACAATGATTTCCAACTTTGGCTGTGTTCAGCGTCAATCTTCCTTCATCGACATATTTCATGATATCTCGAAGAGAAATATCAATTCCCATTTCAAGCATAATATCTATTATCCCTTGTGGTGAAATGTCAGGATTATCATACACAAGTTCCCTCGCAGCTGTATATTTATCTCTTTCTGGATCACCTGAGCTCTTGAAATTCCTGGTTGAAAGTCTACACGCAGTACAAACATTGCCACCAATTTCATCACCAAAGAATCGTCCGCATTTTTCACATTTTTTCAGCATTTCTTCCTCCAGTTCAACATTTCATATTTTTCTTCGTCTAATTACATCATACATGATGCCGACCGAAACATAAACAACATTTCTCTTTATCAATAAGGAACTCTACTATATAATGTTAATTATACGAAACATTTGAATATCGGGGGAAGCCTTATGTCTGTAATTATTGACGCACTGCAAAGCAATCGGCGAAATCACAAAGTCACGCTCTTAGAGATGACGGGTTATGGTACAGGTTTTTTTGGATATGGTTTCATTACACAAATGATAACGTCCTATTTTGTTTTCTACGCTACAGTTTTATTGAAATTGCCGGGATCTATCGTTGGATTGGTATTCGCTTTAAGTGTCATTTGGGATGCCGTCAGTGATCCTATTATGGGCTATCTTTCGGATCACACCTACTCACGTTATGGCAAACGTCATCTCTATATAGTTATAGGAACCATAGGCATTGTGTTTTCCAATTTGATTCTTTGGCAGGTCAGTGCGAATGCCACTGATCTGGTGAAATTTCTATGGATTCTCTCAAGTATAATGGTTATTAAGACCTTTATTACAATCTTTATCACTCCCTACAATGCACTTGGTGCAGAACTAAGTAATGATTATCATGAACGGTCTAAAATTCAAGGCATTAAAACCGTGTATTTTTTGATTGCGCTTGTAATTGTGACTGCAGTTTGTATGTTTGTCTTTTTTAAACCTACCCCATTGTATCCAATTGGTCAACTCAACCCTTTAGCCTATAGAAATATAGCAGTCATGTCTTCAATCATCATGCTGATTACTGGCATTGTAACTCACATGAGCACCAAACGTTTCATTGATTTTGGTGAACACGCAGTTGATATTCGGAGCACTTTATCACTTGGAAATTTTATCAGAGAATCAAAGTACAGCTTACAGGATAAAGATTTCAGACATGTTTTTTTTGGTTATATGTATACCAACTTGGCCAGTGCGATTGTAAGTGTTGTAGGGTTACATACTTTTACCTATACTTTCAATATGAGCAATTATGAGATTGGAATTATTTTTGGTGTCCAATTCTTTTTCAGTATAGCGAGTCAACCTTTTTGGATAGCTCTTGCACGAAAAATCGACAAAAAAAGAGCGGTTATAACAGGACTGAAAGTCTGCATGACCGCATGTTTGATTTTATTCTTTTTTGTGATTCAAATGGATCTTATTCATGTGAACTTTCTATACCTTCTGATTTATGCGATTATCGTGGGTTTTGGCACCAGTGGCTTATTTTCCATTCCACTTTCCATGCTCGCAGATACAGTGGATCAACAAGAATTCAATACAGGAAACAGAAATGAAGGGGTTTATTTCGGAATGTTGAATTTTGGATATAAGTTTTCTCAATCACTTGCAGTTCTAATTCTCGGAGTAGTTCTTGATCTAATTAGATTCGATTCTAATCTACCTGTACAAGGACGGACCACATTATTTCTTCTAGGGACACTACTGTCGCTTGGTGGTTTATTGGCTTTTGTCCTATCCAGTATTTCCTATAAGAATTATAGTATAGACGAAAATCGAGTTCGAGAAATGCAAATATCCATTCTCAGGCGAAAGCACTAAATATTTTTCTCTTTCCATTTGCCTTTTTTAAACCAAAATGCCATCACCGTTGCTTCGGCGACTACTGAAATGGCAATCGCCAGCCATACGCCATTTGCTGAAAGATTAAAAAATCTTGTCAATATATAAGCCAGCGGAATTTTGACCATCCAGTTTCCAATCAATGATGCGATCATTGGTGGAAAAGTATCTCCTGCTCCAGAAAAAGCAGATCCGAATACTGTTGAAAATACTGCCAACAAAACACCTGTATAAGTGATCCTCAAATAATTCGCACCAATTTGAATGACCTCTGCGTCCCCGATGAACGCTCCAATCAACAGCTTTGGAAAAATATAGAATGGAATGGCGAAAATAATCATATTGATCGTGGCGAGCACCAATCCTTGTTTGATGAGAAGATCGACACCTTCCTCATCATGCCTACCAAGACTTTGCCCAACCATGACTGACATTGCAGTCCCTAAGCCCGCCAAAAATATAAAGACGAAGTTGAACATCCGGCCACCAATTCCAAACGCAGCACCAGCTTCAACGCCTTGTGCCAAAACAAGTCTGAACATGATGAGTCCTGTAAATGGTCTTGTAATCATTTGCATGACCGAAAATCCACCAATTCTTAGTATCCGAATCGCCACATCTTTTTCAAAGGTTATCGCAGCAATCAATTCCTGTAATTGTCCTTTGTAAATATTTCTGAATACCAGCAGACTCATGAGTGAAAATGCCACGACCTCAGCAATAACAGTTGCAGTGGCCGCACCTACTATACCTTTGCCGAGAACCATAATAAAATAATAATCAAGGGCAATATTGATTATATTTGCCAGGATGAAAATTATGACTGGATTTTTTGTATCCCCTGTTGCCTGTACTACCGATCTTGTCGTTGCATTGTAGAAGAAAAATGGTAATCCTATGAGTCCGATAACAACATACTTTTTTGCCATATCCATCACGAGAAGATCCGCATCACCAAAAATCATCAAAAGTTGATCTATAAAAATGGTGCTGATGATCATAACCGTGATTCCAGCAAAAATGGATAAAATAATACTGTTCGATGTGATTCGTTTGATATTTTCTTGATCATTTGCTCCAGTAAAGCGTGCAACCAGTGCGATTGCTCCCGCGGATACAAGTGCGGGCAATACCTGTATGACCCCCAAAAGCGATGTTCCCGTTCCAGCTGCAGCAGCTTCAACACTGCCGAGTCTTGCAATAAACCACATATCTGCAATCACCAGAACCGTATGAAGAAGCTGACCTACCATAACCGGCCAAGCCAACCTCCATATCTTTGAGATAGCTTTTCTATCAAAATATTTGTTTCCCATCAGCTCCATTGTTTAGACCCCCTATCTATTTTAATACATAATTGCATTAAGTGCCAGATAAGAAATTTGGCAATAAAAAAAGACCACAAATGTGGTCTCGACTAAGAAAAATGTGGCGCAAATCAAATATTTGTCGTATACTTAGTAGTTGCTGCTTGACACCCATTATTAGAAAAGAGTTGAAAATGATTCACAAACAATTTAAAGATTTAAATTTAAGCACAGATTTATTGAAAGCCATTGAGCTTTTGAATTTCAAAACACCTACTGATGTCCAACAGCAAGTGATTCCGCTGATCCTGGATAAAAAAGATATAATCGTCAGTTCCGAAACCGGAAGTGGCAAGACCGCATCTTTTGCGATTCCACTTTGTGAGAAATTGGATTGGGAAGAGAATCAAGCACAGGTTCTAGTCATCACTCCTACAAGAGAACTTGCCATACAAGTAAAAGAAGACTTCTTTAATATAGGAAGATTTAAACGGATTAAGGTTTCTGCAGTATTTGGAAAATCCCCGTTTCGCTTTCAAGAAAAAGAACTGAAGCAAAAAACACATGTTGTTGTAGGCACTCCAGGTAGATTAATAGATCATATGGAACGTGGCACGCTGAATTTATCCAAAATAAAGTACCTTGTAATTGATGAGGCAGATGAAATGCTTCAAATGGGTTTTGTCGATCAAGTTGAAACGTTGCTCCGCGCAATACCTGAGGATCACCTGACAGTTGTACTTTCCGCAACAATCCCAGAGGATATTCGAAAATTATGTGAAAAATATATGAAAGACCCAGTCCACATCACTCTTGAAAATCAAGAGAAAGCATCGGACCGTATAGAACAAATCCGTTATGATCTAAACGAAAATCAAAAAAAGGAATTGCTGAAAGACCTATTGATTGTAGAAAATCCTGACAGCTCAATCATATTCTGCAACACACAACTGAAAGTGGAGGACGTTCATGATTATCTCGATGAACTTGGATACTCATGCGATAGAATCCACGGTGGTATGGAGCAATCACATAGACTTGAAGTCATGGATGCGTTCAAGAAGGCGAAATTCCGATATTTGGTTGCTACTGATGTTGCAGCAAGGGGCATCGACATCGATCAGATCAGTTTGGTCGTCAACTACGATGTTCCAAACACCAATGAATACTACGTGCACCGTATCGGTCGAACTGGCAGAATTGGAAACAAAGGAAAAGCCATTACTTTTGTGACGCCTTCAGAAAAGAAAAATCTATCAGATCTGCATGAATACCTCGGTAATGAGATTGAACTTGGTGTGAAACCCGATTCTGAAATGATTTCAGATCTTGAAGAGGCATTCAACGAGAAATCAAATCAAACCCCTGAAGTCAAGGACTCCAGAGGTTCACTCTTAAACGAAAGTATTTTGAAACTTCATATCAATGCAGGAAAAAAGACTAAAATGAGAGCTGTTGATATCGTAGGAACCCTATGTGGCATCGATGGAGTGGAAGCTTCGGATATAGGGATTATCAACATACTTGATATTTCCACTTTTGTGGAGATTCTCAACAACAAAGGCGAACTTGTATATAAGGAACTTCAAAATAGAACAATCAAAGGTCGAATGAGACGTGTCAGTAAAGCTGATCGATGATTTCTAAAAACATAAGAGCATGCGCAGCATGCTCTTATGTTTCGCGTAGGTAAGTTTCCATAGGAAACTTATTAGCGATCTCTGTATGATTTATGCAGCCCGTGCGCAGCATGCTCTTATCCTTTTTTGGCGCGATAGGTTTTACCTTTTATTTTTTTAGTCTCAAGCCCTTTTATGACAAGTCTTTCTTTACCACCTGCAATGCTCACTTTGGTGATTTTGTCCATCATATCAATTTTGCCGATGTCTTCAGTAGTCAGTCCGGGAATGCTTCGCAAAACAGAAAGGATGTCTTTAGGTTTGAGTGGACTGTTTGCCATACCTGCATTGATTGTCAATGATACGGCTTGCCCTTTTTTCATCTCATCTTTGTATCTTCTTCTTCCTGTGCTCTGCTCAACTTTCTTTCTTACAGAGGTCTTGGCGAGTTTATCAATATGACCGCCCTTGCAAGGAATCGTATATCCTAAAAATTTCTGAAGTTCTTCAAAACGACTCATCTCACTTGGAATTACCAGAGTGATTGCAATACCTTTTTGATCCACACGTCCGGTTCTACCGATTCTATGGATATAATTTTCATGGTCAAATGGGACCCCATAATTGATGACATGTGTGATGTCTTTGACATGTAGTCCCCTGGCTGCCAAATCGGTGGCTATCAAAATTTTATAGACACTTCTTTTGAATCCTTTCAACATTTCCATACGCATCCCCTGAACCATACCCCCATGGACAGCGCAAACAGAATGATTCCACTTTCTCATGATAGCAAAAAGATTGTCGACCTGCTCCTGTGTATTACAGAAAATGATAGTCTTCTCAGGTTGCTCATGTCGAATCATTTTTTTCATGAAGTCGACCTTTTTCAGACCGTCGACCGCATAATAAATTTGCTCGATTTTGTCTATATTGAGAACTTCCGACTCAATTTCAATACTCTCAGGATTTTTCATGTACATCTGGCTCAATATTTTCACTTCTTCTGGCATTGTGGCAGAAAAAAGCAATGTGACACGATCCGTTGGCAATTTTTTGATAATGGTTTCAATTTGCTCTTTGAAACCCATCAAAAACATTTCATCGGCTTCATCTATGACAAGATATTTGATGTCTTGAAGTTTAACATTTTTGTTAAGGATATGATCCATCATTCTACCTGGAGTAGCCACAATCACATGAGGATTTTGCTTGAGCTCTTTCCTTTGAAGTTCCATGGGTTGTTTACCAAACAATGCACAAAACTTAAGTCCCGTGTATTTACCGATCTCGGAGATATCATCTTTGACTTGTACAGTCAGTTCTCTGGTTGGTGTCAATATAAGGACTTGTGGCCTATCCAGTTCAACATCAGTTTTCTCACAAAGGGGAATTGAAAAGGCTGCTGTCTTTCCACTACCTGTCTGTGATTTTACAATTAAATCTTTACCCTCTAAAATCATAGGGATTGTTTTGACTTGCACCTCGAGTGGTTTTTGAAACCCGAGTTCGCTAATTGCCCTTTTGATTTGATTATCCAATGGATAATCCTTGAAACTCTCTATCTGTTCCATTTAATGACCTCTTTCTATTTTATCGCGTATAAATGATTATACCACAAAAATGGACTCAACACTTCAAGTAGAGAAATGATGAGTCCTTATTTGACTTGTAGATCCTTTAATTTGTGAATAGCTGTGTCCAGGTATAACCGCCATACTTTCCGCCGGCAACTATTCCAACTCCGATATTATTGAATGCTGGATTCATGATGTTGGCACGATGCCCTTCGGAATTCATCCATGCATTGACAACAGCCTCAGGGGTTTTTTGTCCAGTGGCCAAATTTTCTCCTGCTCTCGTGTAAGTTATGGAATGATACACCAGCAACTCACGCAGTCCGCCAAATGTAGGTGAAGTATGAGAAAAATAATCATGATCCACGATATCCTGTGATTTTACTGTTGCCACTTCAAGCAATCTACTGGACATGTTCAAAGATGATATACCAGCCTTTTGTCTTTCAATATTCACAAGGCGTAGCACTTCATATGCGAAATCATATTCGATACTTGTTTCCTGCTTTATTTCAATTCCAGTGAATAGTTTTGATCCAGTGATTGTAACTTCACTTTTAAGTCCTTCCCAACCGACGGCATATCCAAGCACTTCACTTACAAATCTTACCGGGACAAGCGTCCTGCCATTCAAAATCGTTGGAGGCACTTCCACTTCAATAGTTTTACCATTTAATTCAGCCTTATGGCTATCTATGAAAAGTCTTATTAAATTTTCGTCCTTTTCAACAAGAACACTTCTCGTTTCAGGTTCCCAAGTGATATCAAGACCTAAAGCCTCCGTTATAAAGCGAAGCGGCACCATTGTCCTTCCACCGATAATAAGTGGAGCTTGTTCCAATTTGAATGGCTCAGAGTTGATCATCGCCCATTCTGAATCCAGTGTCATCAAAACATTGACATTCTCAGCTTCTGATGTTGCATGTGAAGGGGTGATATTCCCCATTACGAGTATTCCTATAATCAAAAACAGGATTGTTTTCAAAAAACTTAATTTAATTTTAATTATCATTCACTTTATTCTCCCCGTATAATGGATTCAGGTGCTAATTGATATTTTAACACTACGACCAAACCACAGTCAAGAGACCAAAGTCCCTTATGGAGGATAACATGAACATCGGATCCTTTGCTAAACACAATCAAATAAGTATCGACACTATCAGGCATTATGTGGATATGGGACTCTTACTTCCTGAAAAAGATAATGAGGAGTATGAATTCGATTCAAAATGCCAATTGGATTTTGAGGAAATCAACAGGTTGAAATCCATTGGTTTCTCGCTTTCTGAAATCTTGTCCCTATTGCTATACCATCGAATTGGTCAGCTGACGAAATACGAGAAGAAAATGTCTTACCGCTCTTATTTTGAGAACAAACTTGATCACACAAATCTTGAAATTCAAAGATTGGACCACATGAGGACAAAACTGATCCACTTGCTTGGAAATATATACTCCTCTGAAAACACTGTACAAAAGATCACTCTTGGATTACCACTTGAGAGTCTGCAATACTTTAGTTGCCCGAAATGCAAGAAAACACTAAACTTTCTCGATGGAAATGTTGAGAATGGTCAGATCATAACAGGACGATTGTCTTGTGAGTCAAATCATACATATGTGGTAATTGATGGAATTTTTATGGGAGATGGTATTCATTCTGAAGAGAACATCAAGTCCCTTCACGATGGCTTCGTCGATGATTATATATCGACAACTGATGTGGATTATATGAGAAATTTATTCAATGCACTCGAATGGACTAAAAAGAACGTCTCATTCGATTCCAATCCCAAAGCGTTGAACTGGCTTAAAAGGATATGATGTTTGATATTTCAGGCACCAATAATGAGTACTATGACGGAACAAAATTCTTGCTCGATGAGGTTGTACCTCTACTCAATCATGAATCTGAACTACATTTTTATCATATTCTGAAGGCAGAAGCTGATCGAAAAATAGAAATTGATCATGAGCAAATAAAAAAAGCCATATCAAATATTGGTTTTCAAAGTATTGATGAGTTTGTATCAGAATCTTCGAACGTCGATAACATAACAAGTTATTTTTACTATGGAAAAAGGTTGGTATAATACCAACCTTTACTTATTTCAAAAACTCATTTACCTTTTTTCTATTGATTTTTTTCATTTTCTTGAGATTCTCTATAACCCTTCCGGAAGAATGATCGATATCAATTAAAATCTTTTCTGCAAGCTCAGTATTCCCATTATTATAGGCACGAATTGCTTTTTTTGCATAATCGTGCAACTCTTCATGTGGTTTTTCCATTTGCTTGATGGTATCACACATGCCAGGATCATCAAAATGCGTGTTATCGCACCATTTCCCTAAACGGCAAGTATGGTGGGTTCCGACTTCTTGTTCGGATAATGTCTCATACCCCAAGATCATATTATATACACGCCATCTCCAAACCAGATGATCTGTCATGCAGACTTCTATTTGTGTGTTGATGTCCAGATCGTAGCCTTTTTTGATCAGTTCCATACGTATATCGTTGATCATGGTTGATATGGAGTTTATTGCTCTTCCTGTCTTTTCTGTTTCCTTATGTAGTGATTTGGTTTCCTCATTGATTACAGTGACAGCACTGGACATCTCCTCTGAAGCGGCAGTTTGTTCCTGAATATTGGCGCTGATTTCCACAAAAGTACCGTTGATGTGATTGAGATCGGTTTGTAAAGCATCCAGTGCACCAACAGCCTCAGTGAGGTGTTCCTTACCCTTTTGAAAAGAAGTATTCGAATCCTCAAGAGCTTTACTGGTACTCCCGATTTCAAGTGTCAATCGGTCTACAGTGGCTCTAATGTACTCCACTTGTTGTTTTGTGTTTTCAGCAAGTTTTTTTATCTCATCAGCTACAACTGCAAATCCTCTTCCATGCTCTCCAGCCCTTGCTGCCTCTATTGAGGCGTTCAGTGCCAGCAGATTGGTTTGGTCAGCAACGCCTTTGATGATTGTTACCATCTGATTTATTTTTTCAGCTTCCTCTTTAACATTGGCCATCGTTGCTTGTACTTTTTTCGATTCTTCAAAACTATAAACAATTTCTTCAAAAGCTTGATCGATATCTTTGAGAGAATGATTGGCAACTTTAATGGAATTCCCTGCCTTCTCTGAGGAATCCTGAACAAAATGTGAGATGTCCTCTATAGATGCTGTCATCTCTTCACTTCCAGATGCAACATTCTCAATCATACTGGCCTGTTTGTTGACTCCAATCAACATATCCTTGATATAGTCGAGTTCAGTGACAAACTTAAGTAGACTATTGATCTTAGATAAGTATTCAATTTCTTCTGCCTGTGAACGTGATTCAACTAAGTTATTTGTATCATCTGTCTGAATCTCAAGTGTGGGAATTTCTTTTTTTACCTTTTTCTTAAACATAATCCCTCCTAATTTGATGACGATTCAAGCTTTGTGTAGTTCTCTTCTATCTGTGATCTTTTTTCATTCCAAAGATCGAATGACAAGTTGACATAGTACTGGTCAGGTGTCTCAAATCTCAAGAGACCATCCCATAATTTATTGATTTCACTTTGACAGTATTGTCTGATTTCATCAAGTGTGGGAAATTTATAGACAACTTTTCCCTTCTCAATAATGAGCTCTTGAAGTTTTCTTGCAGTAAAATTCTTGGCGGTCTTTTTCTTTGATGGCATCGCCTCATCAAAAAGCACATAAGTTTGACCTACGGTTTCTCCTTTAAAAGTCAACAAATCAGAAAAAGCTTTGCCTGTATTGTTGTCATAAAATCTCCAAACATCCTTTAATCCAGGGTTGGTCACTTTGATTATGTCCTCTGATAATTTGATGCGGGGTTCGATAATTCCATCTTTCTCCACAGCGACAAGCTTGTAGACTCCACCATAAACAGGCTCAGAGGATGAGGTCATCATTCTCTCACCAACACCGTATGAATCTATAGGTGCACCTTGCATTTCGAGCTCTCTGATTTTATATTCATCCAGTGAGCTGGATACCGTAATCTTGGCATCTGTAAAACCAGCTTCATCCAGCAGTTCTCTTGATTTCACCGCAAAGTAATTGAGATCGCCACTATCGAGACGAATTCCTTTTGATGCGTTCTCCTCCATAGTCCTAAATACATCAATGGCAGCTGGAACACCAGAATTCAAAACGTTGTAAGTATCCACTAAAAATACGGATTTATGGGGATAAGCCATAGCATAATTTTGAAAAGCAGTCCTGTCATCACCATAAAATTGGACCCAACTATGCGCCATCGTTCCAATTACGGGGATATCAAACATTTTATGGGCAAGAACATTGGAAGTCCCGATGCAGCCACTTATATACATGGCTCTTGCTCCATAAAGTGTCGCATCTATGCCATGGCCCCTTCTTGCTCCGAAGTCCACAACCGGTTTCTTTCCTGCCGCCCTTACAATCCGATTTGCTTTTGTTGCAATCAGACTCTGATGGTTTAAGGTCAAAAGCAACATAGTTTCTATGAGTTGTGCCTGTAGTATCGATGCGCCAATTGTGATGATCGGCGTATTGGGAAACACGGGGGTCCCTTCTGGAATTGCCCAAATGTCACCATCAAATTTGAAGTTTTTCAAATAATCGAGAAATTCTTCGCAAAACATATCCATTTTACGCAGCATTTCTATATCTTCTTGTGAAAATTCAATGTTCACAATATAGTCGATAAACTGTTCAAGTCCTGCTGTTAAGGCAAATCCGCCACCATCAGGAACTCTTCTAAAAAAATAATCGAAATACACTCGTACATCTGTATCCTTATTCATCAAATAACCATTGGTCATTGTGATCTCATAAAAATCAACCAAAAGTGATAAATTCTTCTCACTTTTCCAGCCTGGCTTTTTCATAGCTCCTCCTGTAAATTACAAATATGCAATATTCTTTTTTAAATTATAACATTTATATGAATTGATGAATACAAAAATGCCAATCATAGACAGTTGTCTACAATTGGCATTTTCATTATGGTCACTCTAATACCACCTGATCGAGGAATTTCATGCACTCAAGTTCATTAAGCGGTTTGGAGTAATAGTACCCTTGCATGAAATCACAGTTCATATCTTTTAATAGTTCCAACTGTTCACGAGACTCTACACCTTCAGCAACAAGTGTCATGCTCATTTGTCTTCCAATCTGAATAATCAATTGTACCAGATCCTCTTGGGATTTGCTTATAACCATCTCATCTATGAAAGACTTGTCAATTTTCAGTATATCTACAGGCAATGTCTTGAGATAACTCAATGAAGAATACCCGGTTCCGAAATCATCAAGAGCAATTCTAATGCCACTTTTTTGAAGACGTTCAAGTTTTGAAGACACCGTATCGATTGCTTGGATCACAACGGATTCAGTGATTTCAATAACGAAATGATTGGTAGAGATGGCATTTGCATGAAGAGCCTCTCCCACAATGATCTCAAAATCATCCTGCATCAACTGCAGTACTGAAACATTGACTGCCATATGATATGACTTGCTATATCTTTTGTTCATTTCAGACAGATAACCAAGAGCTTCATCAATCACCCATTTTCCTATTGGCATGATCAATTGTGTCTCTTCAGCAATCGAAATGAATTCAAGCGGTGGCACCTGTCCAAGCACTGGGTGATACCATCTCAGCAAAGCTTCAAACCCAACAATTTCATTTGTCATGCAATTCACTTGTGGCTGAAAAGCAAGTGACAACTCTCCGCGCAGAAGTGCTGTTTTAAGTGCATCTTCTCTTTCAATTCTCCAGATCCTTTTTTCGAACATTTCACTTTGATACCTGACCACTCTACCTCGGCCATCATCTTTGGCTTTATACATAGCAAGATCAGCCCTGGTCAGTAAAGATTCCAGCGTATCACCATCGTGTGGATATACAGCGGTTCCAATACTCACGCTATTCGAAAAATTACTGTATTCCACTTGAATCACATTATTGAGCGCGTGGATCAGTCTTCCAGAGAGTTGGGTGAGTTCATTGATATGGCGCATTCTATGATAGACAACAAACTCGTCACCACTGATTCTGAAAACTTCACTTTCCGGAATGAGATGATTTTTCAAAATCTGGCCGACTTCTTTGATGTATTTATCTCCAAATCGATGCCCCATGGTATCATTTATTCTCTTGAAGTGGTCAATATCGATCAACATTATTCCATATTGGTTGATTCCTCTTTTTAAATCTTTCGAAACTTGTGTCTCAAGTGCATTCTTGTTGGAGAATCCTGTCATTTCATCATGATATGCTGCATGTCTGATTTGATCTTCCATTTTTCTAATTGTGTCAATATCTGTGTAAGAGCTTACCATGCGTGTCGGAATACCATCAAAATCTCTTGCGATCACCCCTTTGACCAAGAACCATTTATAAAACTCATCTTTAGTTCTGATTCTTATTTGACTTACGAAATCTTTTGTTTCCTCATTGAAATTTTGTAAAAAGTAAGGTTTTATTTGATCCAGATCATCCTCATGAACCCGTTTAAAAATTGAATCTGAATCCGTGATTTGATCAGTTGGGAAACCGATGAGTTCTTCCCAACTTCCAGATGCTGAGACAATGTCATCTTTGATATTCCAGTCGATGATAGCATCTTTGATGGCATCCAAAATGAGTTCGTTCTTTTCTTTTGTCGCTTGAAGTTCATCAAATAATTCATTAAGAGCATCAAACTGTGCCTTAAGTTCTTCTTCTGATGCCATGATTTCATCATTCAACAATTTTTGTTCAATATTTTTCTCAGCCAGTTCATTTTTAAGTTTCAGAGTCTTTCTCAAATAGTAACTCAATATTACGAGAAAAACCGCCATACCTGACATAATAACAATCGCAGTAAGGATTGGTCTTCGAAATGTTTCAAAAACGGATACCGGTCTGTTTAGAATTTCTACATCGCTAGCGTGAGTTTACAAGTTATCCAAACTGAAACCAACGAACCCAGCCTATAGGCGGCTTACAACATGAATCCATGTATTACCTAACTTATTTATCAAACCTATTGATTAATACATCGTTTAAGGGTATAATATTGTTAAAGTATATCCTAATAAGCGAGGTGTATTATGGGTTCGATCATCAAGAAAAAGATCAAAAACAAGGTTTACTACTACTATGTTGAGTCCAAACGAATTGACGGCAAACCAAAACTTGTTAATCAGAAATACCTTGGATCCCCTGAAAAACTGGTTTCCATTGTGCTGAATGCCGACAAACCACTGCAGGAAAGGGTGCTTTATTCGGATGTCAGCGAGTTCGGCGCCGTAGCCCTCCTGTATGATCTCGCTGACCGTTTGAAAATCACAGAGC
>JAWSUW010000021.1:0-29452 GCA_033549245.1 Bacillota bacterium
GTGGAAGATTGGATCATTTGATGGGTAATATATTTTTGCTGGATCGGATAAAACATAAAAAAGCATATATGATTGACGATCTTAATTGTCTTGAAATGATAGAAGGACCTCATGAAAGAACAGTAGAAAGAGATTCGATTTTTGGGAGGTATATATCCCTTGTACCACTTGGTACGCACATAGAGGGAGTTAATCTCAAGGGGTTCAAATATCCGCTTGACGACGCGAAAATCGCCTTCTCAGAAACCATTGGTATCAGCAATGAGCTAAGTGAAGAGAAGGGGTATATCAGTATTAGATCAGGGAAAGCTTTATTGGTTCAATCAAAAGACAGAACATAAAAAAATAGGCCTAAGCTTAATGCTTGGCCTATTTTTTGGCTGATTTATTTCAAAATAAAAGATCGAGCCAGCTCGATCTTGAGTTCTGAATTTATACCGCTCTTTCGACTTTACCTGAACGTAAACATCTGCTACAAACCTTAATACGCTTAGTGCCACCGTTTACTGAAGCTTTAACACTTCTTAAGTTAGGCGCCCAAGTTCTTCGATTGTGGTTGTTAGCATGACTGACAGTATTACCAGACATCATTCCTTTTCCGCATACATCACATACTCTTGCCATTTATTACACCTCCTTCGAGTTATTAACTCACAACATAACAAGCATATTGTATCAGAGGAAGAACTCTTTTTCAAGTAAAAAATAGCCCAGTACATATGTTTTTTTAGATTTATTTGTCCTTTTGCTACGTATTATCTTGATATTAAGCCCATCTTACTATAAAATAAACTTAAAATGATTATAAACTCTGGAATAGAAGGAGGAAAAACATGTCCATAAAAATAACAAATAATTATGGTGATATATCCATTAAAAACGATGTTATAGCCACTATAGCCGCGGTTTCTGCAATGGAGTGCTATGGCCTCGTCGGAATGACATATAAATCGGCAAAGAATGGCATCGCTAAAATCTTAAAAGGTGAACATCTTTCAAAGGGTGTTGAAGTCACCTCTGAAGATCAAGGTATAAAAATCAATTTGTTTGTCATAGTTCAATTTGGAACCAAATTGTCTGTTGTCGCTGAAAACATAATTGAAAAAGTAAAATACAACGTTGAAACCCAAACCGGCTTAAATGTAGTTGAAGTCAACTTAAACATTGAAGGCGTCAAAGTTCAAGAGTAGCTAGGAGGAAATCAAGTGGAATTAAAAACCATTAATGCTGAGTTGCTTGCGAAAATGTTTAAGCAGGGGACTTATGAGTTAAATAGGAACAAAGATATTGTTGATGCTTTAAATGTGTTTCCAGTACCTGATGGAGATACAGGGACGAATATGTCGTTGACTATGAATTCCGCAGTCGAAGGGTTGTCAAAGCAATCATTTGATACAGTGGAAGAAGTATCAAAAACAATTTCCAAAGGATCTTTGATGGGCGCAAGGGGCAACTCGGGCGTTATTTTATCGCAAATATTCAGAGGTTTCGCAAAAGGATGCAAAGGGAAAAAAGAACTTAACTCCTCAGAACTTTGCCATGCATTCAGAGATGCTGCAGATACTGCATACAGTGCTGTACTCAAACCGGTTGAAGGTACAATTTTAACAGTAATTCGTGAAATTGCAGAACGTGGCATGGAATATGCCGATGAATCACTGGATATTGAGGAATTGTTCGCCTTGTTGATTAAAAGAGGCGAAGAGACACTTGAGAGAACACCCGAGATGCTACCAGTGCTCAAGCAAGCGAATGTTGTTGATGCAGGTGGAAAAGGATTGTTGTTCATTTTGAAAGGTTGTCATGACGCCATGCTTGGTATTGAAACGAATTATGAATCCATCAAGCCAGCTGTAGCTGAAAATGCTCCAGCTCAAGCCTATATGAACACAGATGATATTGAGTTCGCATATTGTACCGAGTTCATAATTGAAGGCGATAATATGAACGGCAATCAACTTAAGGCATTTGTTGAAAAAATGGGAGACAGCTTGGTGTTCGTACAAGATGAGGAGCTGATCAAAGTTCACATTCATACCAACAATCCAGGTCTTGCACTTGAAGAAGCCCTTAAGTATGGAAGTCTAAAAAAAGTAAAAATTGAAAATATGAAAGATCAACATAGCAATATCATCGATGGATCACATGTGACAATCGAATCCATTCCATACGATGAGGATTATGGTTTTATCGGAGTTGCAATGGGAGATGGATTTATCAACATCTTCAAGGACTTGGGCATACTTGGCAATATCGAAGGTGGACAAACCATGAACCCGAGCACAGAAGATTTTTTGAGGGAAATTGACAGATGCAATTCAAAGCATATCTTTATTTTTCCAAACAACAGCAATATCATTATGGCTGCAAATCAAGCCAAAGAGTTAAGTGACAAAGACATTTATGTGATTCCTACCAAAACCATGCCACAATGTATTACAGCGATGCTTGAGTTCAACCGTGAACTGGGCGCCAAAGAAAATTTTGAGGCAATGCTGGAGAGTCTGGGTAATGTTAAGACCATTCAAATCACATATTCAGTCAGAGATACACTTTTCAATGAAATGTCCATTGAAAAAGATGATTTTCTAGCTGTTGCGGATGGTGAAATCAAAGGAGTGGGTAAAGATCAATATGACGTTGTCTTTGAAGCTATTGAGAAGACAAGAGATGAAAGTTCTGAGATTTTATCCATCTATTATGGTGCTGATGTTACAGAAGAGGATGCGCAAACACTGGCTGATGCTATAGAAAAACGTTTTCCTGATTTGGAGATCGACGTATATTTTGGTGGACAACCCGTATATTATTATGTGTTTTCACTTGAGTAAATTGTATTGCACAAAGCGCTTCATATGAAGCGCTTTATTTGATTAATCCATTAAAAACGAGGTGATTTCTTGCTTCTGACTCCAATTGAAACATTAAACGGTATAGGAGAAAAAAAGAAACAACTTTTAACTAAGCTCGGTCTTAAGACTTATGGGGATGTTTTGACTCATTATCCCTTCAGGTATGTAGATAGACGGAAGGTGCATAGTGTTTCTGTGGTAAAAGATCAAGAACAGGCAGTTATCCGTGCAAAGGTCGCAAAAATTCAAATCAAAAAATTTAAAAAAGAAATGATGATCCTTGAGGTTTCTGATCATTTTGCAACAGGAGAAATTCTTTTTTTCTCACCCAAATATCTTAAGAACACTTTTGAATTGGGTAAGACCTATCTTTTTTTTGGTAAAATTGAAAAAAGAGGTATTCTATTCAAAATGATTCAACCTGAATATGCAAAGGATGGGGATCCGTCCTTTTTGGGAATCATACCAGTTTATGATTTGACGCTTGGAATAAGCAACAAGGATATGATCAATATCCATCGGCAGGTTCTAGCGAGGGTTCAAAGTTCATATAGTGAAAATCTACCGACGTCCATCGTTCAAATGTCCAAATTGTGTTCCAGGCAAGAAGCATTTGAGAATATTCATTTTCCTAAATCTGCTGAGCACTATAAAATCGCCAAAAAACGTATAGTATTTGAAGAGCTTTTTTTATTGCAACTCAAATTGATTTTATTAAAGAAGAATTACCACAAGCCAAGTGGAGTGAAGTTTAAAGAAAAACAGGCATTGGCTACTTGGATTGAGCATTTGCCGTTCAAAATGACAAATGCACAGACTAAAGCCTTTGATGATATCAAAAAAGATATGTGCAGTGATTATGCCATGAATCGATTGGTTCAAGGGGATGTTGGATCGGGAAAAACCATCATAGCTTTTGCGTCGATTTATCTATCCGTGTTAAATGGTCAACAAGCCATTTTGATGGCGCCGACAGCTCTGCTGGCAGAACAACATTATGAGAGTTTCAAAAGTGCGTTTGGCGATAACGTCAGCGTATGCCTGCTCACTTCGGATGTGAAAGCGAGTGAAAAAAAGCAAATCAAAGAAGCATTGGCAGATGGTACAGTTCAAGTTGCGATTGGTACGCATGCTCTTATTCAAGAAGATGTAACCTTTGATACACTGGGGCTGGTCATAACCGATGAGCAGCATCGTTTTGGAATCAGACAGCGAATTATGGCCAATCAAAAAGGTTCACAACCTCACGCATTGATTATGTCGGCTACACCTATTCCTAGAACATTGTCGTTGATTCTCTATGGTGATATGGATGTGTCAGTGATTGACGAAATGCCAGAAGGCAGAAAAATAATCAAGACACATTTTGTGGGCAAAGAGAAACAGGAACAGATGTATGAGTTCATAAATGAGAAGCTGGTCGAAGGAAGACAGGTGTATGTCGTCTGTCCTCTTGTTGAGACATCTGAAACGATGGATCTGACTTCGGCGACGGAGCATTACCAAGAAATGGCTGATAGATTTGATCGATATAATGTTGGTCTTGTGCATGGTAAGATGAAAGCACAGGAAAAAGAAGATGTGATGAAACGTTTCAAGAGTGGTGAAGTGAATATTTTGGTGTCAACCACGGTAATAGAGGTCGGGATCAACGTTCCTAATGCCACTATCATGATCATTATGGATTCAGAACGGTTCGGACTTTCACAACTTCATCAGTTGAGAGGTCGTGTTGGACGTGGAGATCAACAATCTTATTGTTTTCTTCTCAGCGAAAAACTATCAAAAACTGCAAAAGAAAGAATACAAACACTGGTGAATTCAAACAGTGGTTTTGATATTGCCGAAAAGGATTTGGAGCTCAGGGGACCAGGAGAGGTTTTTGGGTTGAGACAACATGGGCTTCCTGAACTGAAACTCGCAAGTATAGTGAATGATAAAAACACTTTAATGGAAGTTCAAAAGTATGTTAAAATGGTTATTGGTGAATTCCAGATGAATAATGTGGAAATGGTCGAATATATTAGACTTTTGAGCAGAAAAATGGATTCATGGTTTACATTATAGCAAAAGGGTGGTATTCATGAGGGTTATTTCCGGTACGGCAAGAGGTACAAAACTCCAATCGATTGAAGGTCTCGCGACTAGACCGACTACTGATCGCGTCAAGGAGGCTCTTTTCAGCATGATCAATCATGAGATAATCGGATCGAGATGTCTCGATTTGTATGCCGGTTCAGGTGCGCTTGGAATTGAACTGTTAAGCAGAGGTGCAAAGTCCGTTATCTTTGTTGAAAAAAGCGTGAAATCAGAGAAAATCATCGGCGAGAATCTTAAGAAAACCAAACTTGAAAATGGTTCAAGAAGATTGATCAAAGAAGTTGATAAAGCTTTGATGATGCTTAAAGGGGAGCGTTATGATATAATTGTGATGGATCCACCATATAATGCAGGAGAAATTAAGAAAGTCCTTGAACTGATTGCAAGTGAAGATTTGCTTGAATCTGAAGGTCTTGTGGTGATAGAACATGAAATCAATGATCCAGATCTCGATCATGTTGAGGTTTATTATGAATGGATCAAGACAAAAAAATATGGAAAAACAGGCATAACATTATTGAGGAGGCAACATGAAAATAGCAGTTTACCCGGGTAGTTTCGATCCAGTCACACTTGGGCATATAGATGTTGTTGAAAGAGCGAGTAAAATATTTGATAAAGTAGTTGTCACAGTCATGTACAATAGCACAAAACAACCGATGTTCAGTCAAACAGAACGTGTTGACCTCTTGAAACAATCAGTGAGTCATTTATCAAACGTGGAAGTGGATTCGTACGATGGTTTAATGACTGATTATATGAGAAATAGGGAATTATCGATTTTGGTCAAAGGTCTTAGAGTCATATCCGATTTCGAATCTGAATTTCAGATGGCTAGTGTCAACCAAAAACTGTTGAAAGAACTTGAGACGGTTTTTGTAATGACCAGGACAGATTATATGTATTTGAGCTCAAGCATAGTAAAAGAGGTTGCAAGACTGAATGGTGACATATCCGGTTTTGTAACTGAACCTGTAAAAAAAGCAATTATTGAAAAGTTGGGAGTGAGAAAATGACAAATCCTAAAAAACAAGAATTGGAACTTAGAGTTCTAGAGCTGATTGAAGAATTTGAAGACAAATTGGAAAGTGCACCGACGGTACCACTTACTGGGAAAATTTTAGTGGATCGACAAGATTTGTTGAGCATATTGAAAGATATTCAGACTCTCTTGCCGGATGAGTATCAACATGTCAGATGGATCAAATCTCAAAAAGATCAAATCATTGAAGAAGCCAACAATCTCTCACAAGAACTCATCAACAATGCAAGACATGAGGAATTGAGAATCATTGAAAATGCAAAAGCACAAGAAAATGACATGTTGACAAACGCCAGCATGAGATCAAGAGAGCTTATAGATGAGAATGATATTGTCAGAAAAGCTAGAACTTTGGCTGAGCAAATATTGAACGATGCTGAAGAAAAAGCTGAAGATATTCGAAGAAGCTCGTATGAATACGCTGAAGAAATCATGAAAAAAGTGGAATACAACATGTCTAAGGTACTGCACACTGTCAAAGAGAATATTGATGAACTCGATGAGTACAAATAAAAAAGAGCCATATGGCTCTTTTTGTTTTATATGTCGAGCAATGCACTAAGTGCAACAGGAAATTTCTCAAGTGCAAGTTTTTTGACAGCATGGGCATACATCTGGATCTCAAGTTGCGCATGTGCATCTTCACGTTGAACGAGAAAATGAGAGACGCCTTGCAGACTTACAGTCCAGTACCATCTGACCATCAACCCATATGCGCTCGGAATAAATAATCGAGCTTGTTCTGTTGCGATACCGTTTGCTATTGCCCAGTCATAGTTTCTCATACCTGCCTCATTTTGAGCAAGTAGTCTTTCAACTGCTTCAAGTCCAATTTTGATATCCACGGGATCTCCACTGCCTTGCTTTGAGTTTTCAGGTTTACTCCGCCATTCATTCGACGCTGGAATATAAAACTCAACTTCTTCTGTGACATACCGCCTACTGGACTCATTCCATGCTGTAAACGGATCTTGGTGTGCAGAGCCGATGATGTATTTCCACCATTGCCTGGCAACCATCAATGGGGCATAGATTTCAAATTGAAGTGTAGCATGTCTAAATGGACTTGTGTGGTCATTTTTTGCTAAAAACTTGATCAGTTTGACATCTTCATCCCTTAGTTCGGATGTCGCCTTGTTATAACTGACTCTAGCTGAATTGACAACGCTTAGATCGCTTCCAAGGACATCTACTAATCTTACATAACCTTTGTTCAGTATCTTTTCCATAGGACCTCCTTTATAATATAATCATTTTTTCAGTATGATCGCGAGCACCGATTCTGCCTTTGCAGTCCGTATGACCCATTGCATACAAATCCGATGCCTTGACGTCAAGAGTGAGTAACGGATTTGATTTGAGTTCTTCCTGTATTTTGTTGATATTGGTTATTATAGGCAATGTGGCGGAATCTTTCATTTCATGAATGATTTTTCTGCCGATATCATCAAATCCAAGTATTCTGAGATAGCCTGACTCAGACAAATCATATTCTATTTTTTCTATACCCAATAATATATTGATTAATAAACGATTGATTTTGGTATGAGTGTATCTTTTGGATTTCAGTCCTTCGACAAGTTCGTTATATGTTGTGACTCTACTTGATAGGAATTTGAGTTTATGATCCAGTCCTTCGTTGACTTCACGATATTTAGAAAGGGATTCTCTTGAAGCTCTTCTGAGGATAAACAACAATTCTTTTTCAAAATGTGATATGTCCAGAGGTTGAGAACCTGAATCACTTATGGTTCTTGCGGCCATCTTCGGCATATGATCACTGAAATTGAAGTCGGCATCAGATTTAAAATAGGCTTTTCTGATGGCTGTTGCACTGGCAAATGGTGATTTGATATTCTCATCATGATATCCGCTTCCAATTCGCTTAACTAGAAATGGAGTAATATGAGCGTCCAACTTTTTAATGGCTTTAAGATATTCTATTCCTAAAATCATATTGCTCTGATTGATGTTTGCATGGTCTCCAAGTGAACCAAGGATTTCAACAATTGCGAGTGCTCTTGCCCTAGGATAGGAAAGTCCGGTTGAAAGATGATTTCTAAGGGATATTTTATATGGCTCAGGCTCCTCTACTAATAAAGAGGCGATTCGATTCATATATTCAAGGTCCTCGGATTCCGATCCAAATGAGAGGTGGGTGACAACACCTGTGGAATTTAAAAGCGTGACCGCACCTTCAGCAAATTGTTCAGCGCTGGATGTGGCATAGTGAACCGGTAATTCAATAACCAGATTAACACCGCATTCAATGGCCATTTTTGCTCTGGTCCACTTGTCAACAAAAGCAGGCATGCCCCTTTGGACGAAATTGCCGCTCATGATGGCGATGACACCATCAGCACCTAATGTTTTTCTTGAATGCTCAATTTGATAGTGATGTCCGTTGTGAAATGGATTGTATTCTGCCACGATGCCAATAATTTTCATTAATATCCTCCATTTGTCTTGAAAAATAGCCTAATTACATTATAATATATATGTATGACCGAAAGCACTAAGATTTTAATTATCTTTAAGATACAATCAAGGAGGGCATTAAATGAATGTTTTAGTAATCAATTGTGGCAGTTCGTCGCTTAAGTACCAACTCTTCAATATGGAAGATGAAAGTGTATTGGCAAAAGGCTTGGTGGAGAGAATCGGAATTGAAGGTTCAAGACTCAAACACGAAGCTGAAGGTAAGGAAAAAACTGTGATTGAAGTGCCTATGCACAATCATAAAGATGCGCTTTCACAAGTATTGTTCGCACTTGTTCATCCAGAGTATGGTGCAATCGCATCGCTTGAGGAAATCAAAGCAGCAGGACATCGTGTTGTTCATGCGGGAGAAAAATTCAGTGCTTCTGTAATCATCGACAATGAGGTGATTTCTGCTCTCGAAGAGTGTATTGAAATCGCTCCACTTCACAATCCACCAAACATCATCGGCATCAAGGCAATTCAAGAATTGTTACCAAATATTGAAAATGTAGGCGTATTTGATACGGCATTCCACCAAACTATGCCAAAACAAGCATATGTTTATGCACTTCCTTATGAATATTATGAAAGAGATCACGTCAGAAGATACGGATTCCACGGCACCAGCCACAGATATGTATCTCAAAAAGCTGCAGAAATGCTTGGGAAACCTTTATCAGAGACTAAGATCATCTCTTGTCATCTTGGTAATGGTGCTTCTATCGCAGCAATTGACGGAGGCAAGTCAGTAGATACTTCTATGGGATTCACACCACTTGAAGGTCTTGTAATGGGTACGCGTTGTGGCGATATCGATCCACAAATCGTGACTTACATCATGGGAAAAGAAGGTTTGACTCTTGATCAAATGAACGACATCATGAATAAGAAATCAGGTGTTTTGGGTATTTCAGGAGTAAGTAGCGACTTTAGAGATATTGAAGACGCGGCAGCAGCTGGTAATGAAAGAGCAGCACTGGCACTGGATATCTATCATGGTAACGTGAGAAAATACATTGGAGCTTATGCTACAGTACTTGGTGGAGCAGATGCCATCGTATTTACAGCAGGCTTGGGTGAAAATGGTATTGAAAGCCGTGAGGAAATCTGTAAAGGTCTCGAATTCATGGGTGCAGTTCTCGATACTGAAAAGAACAAAGTAAGAGGCAAAGAAGCTTTTGTGAATACTGAAGATTCTAAAGTGAAAATCATGGTTGTTCCAACCAATGAAGAACTTATGATTGCTAGAGATACACTGGAACTTCTTAAATAAGAAATTCATAGTTGTGTAAGTACTTTTACTTGACAAACCTCTCCGTAATAATTATAATGTTAATGTTGCATTGAAGAGGTGATGATATGAACCTTGATTTAACAAAAGTAATTAATGGACTCCAGGATCAACTGGAATTTAACTTCGATCTTATATTAAGCGAGTCTTATTTGGAATCGATCAAGAGTGTCGACGCGTCGGTTATCAACGTTTTTGGGAAAATCAAAAAGATTGATAAACGCTATGACTTGACCCTCACTTATTCTGGCGATATGATTTTCGAATGTCACAGATGTTTGGAAAGAGTGACCATAAGTCTGAAGAACACTGTGGAGCGACTATTGGTTACAAAACTGGATACAGAAGGATCAGATGAAGAGACACTGCTGGAATCCAGCGTGCTTGATTTAGCTCCGATTCTTGAGGAAGAAATCACCCTCAATTTGCCACTGCAGGTTATATGCAGTGAAAATTGCAAGGGACTATGTCCTAGGTGTGGTGCGGACCTGAATAAAGAAACGTGTACATGTAGTGATGAGAGAATCGACCCGAGACTTGAGGCGCTTAAGAATTTATTCACTTAGATTAAGGAGGTGTTAAGATATGGCAGTACCTAAGCGTAAGATAGGTAAAGCGAGAAGAGATAAGAGAAGAGCAAGTACTACTAAAATGGTTGCTCCAAACATTATCGAATGTCCAAAATGTAAAGCAGCAAACGTATCACACAGAGAATGTGTGGAATGTGGTTTCTATTACAGTAGAGATGCTAAACAAAAAGAAGCGTAGTCGTTTCTAGATAAAAGGTAATAGCCCTGTGCTATTGCCTTTTTTGTTTTTTTTCCGTATGATTGTATTAGTTTAATGATAGAGGTGGATTATGAAAATTGGTTTTGATGCAATGGGGGGCGACCTTGCTCCTGTGGAGAACGTCAAAGGCGCTGTGGAATCACTGGATATGATTACTGGTGATGTCGTCTTATACGGCGATGAAACTATGATCAAGAATGAGCTCTCAAAATACAAATATGACTCAGCGCGTATAGAAATAGTACATACGACAGAAGTAATAGAGAATGATGACAAACCGGTCAAAGCCATCAAAAGTAAAAGTGATTCCTCAATGGTGGTAGGACTTAAAGCTCTCAGAAAAGGTGACGTGGATGCTTTTGTTTCTGCTGGAAACACTGGGGCACTCCTCGCAGGAGGTCTCTTCAAAGTTGGTAGAATCAAAGGAATCGACAGACCGGCAATCTGCACCATATACCCAACAATGGAAGGGGCATCCGTACTGGTTGATGCTGGAGCGAATGCTGAATGTAAACCACGGAACCTTATTGAGTTTGCTTATATGGGTAGTATGTATGCCGAAAAGATTTTGGGCATTGAAAACCCAAAAGTGGCACTTGTCAATATTGGTGCTGAAGAAACAAAGGGAACACCACTTTACATTGAGACCCACCAATTGCTGAAACAAACTGAACTTAATTTTGTTGGAAATGTAGAAGGACGCGATGTTCCATCGGGAAAAGTGGATGTTATTGTTGCAGACGGATTTACTGGCAACATCATTTTGAAGTTGACAGAGGGCGTAGCTTTATCACTTGTCAAAGGACTTAAGCGTGAAATTATGAAAAACACCATCGGAAAAATCGGTGGACTGTTACTTAAGAAAAATCTTGGCGATTTCAAAAAAATGCTGGATTATACAGAGTACGGTGGTGCACCACTGCTCGGCATCAACGGGCTTGTGGTAAAAGCACATGGTTCCTCTAATGCCAAAGCATTCAAAAATGCTATTAAATACGCCCAATTGGGAGTGCAGACCAATCTTGTGAATGAGATCAAATTAAAAATCGCCGGTTTGACCAGTGATGAAATCGATAGCACTACAAATGAATAAATTATAGACTAAATGACCCATGTGAGCATGGGTCATTTACATTTACAAATCATTTAATAAATCCAGTTGTTTTTTATGTCTTAAAATTATAAAATAGTTAGTGTGTCTATAAAGGTTGTTTAAATATGTTATCACAGTAATTGTCATGGTATATTTAAATATCCTTTCATGTAAAGGAGAAGAAAATGGAAAATATCATCAATCAAATTGAAACCAGGCTTAACTATGTATTTAAGAATAAAGATTATTTGATTCGCGCTTTGACACATAGTTCCTATGCCAATGAGAACAAGAAAGATCGGATGAAGAATAATGAGCGGCTGGAATTCCTTGGAGATTCAGTTCTCGGGCTCGTGATCAGTGAGTATCTTTACAGTCATTATATCAACCTGGAAGAAGGTCAACTCACTAAAATCAGAGCTAAAATCGTATGTGAATCCTCACTGGGTGAAGCATCACGAGCACTTGAGATAGGTGAGTTCATGTATTTTGGAAGAGGCGAGGAACTCACTGGTGGTCGTGTGCGGACTTCTATTTTATCGGATGCTTTTGAGGCCCTTGTTGCTGCAATGTATCTTGATGGGGGCATAGAAGTGGTACGAGGATTTGTTTTAAACCACATGAAAGAAATTATTGATAACGCTTCACAAGGAAAGCTTTTCACAGATTACAAAACACAACTCCAAGAAGTGATTCAGGTGAAGAAGGGCAACAGAATCCGTTATGAAATCTTCAAGGAGGAAGGTCCAGACCATTCCAAAATGTTTTTTACCAATGTGAAACTAAATGAAGAAGTCATTGGAATCGGTTCAGGTAGAAGTAAAAAGGAATCTGAGCAAGAGGCTGCGAAGGAAGGTCTCAATTGGTTGAAGAAAAATGAAAGCTAGTATTGGAATTATTCCCATTTTCATATCTCACATGGGCTGTAAAAATGATTGCGTGTTCTGTAATCAAAGAAAAATCACCGGCGTCACTGATGTTATGTCCATACCGGATGTAAATGCACACATAGAAAGTTATTTGGAAACGATGCATTTTGATCAAATTGAAATTGCTTTTTATGGTGGCAGTTTCACTGGACTTGATATGGACCTCCAAAGAGACTACCTTAAGGTTGCAAAGCGGTTTAAGGATAAGGGTCGAATTCACAGAATCAGATTGTCCACGAGACCGGATTATATCACAGAAGAGATATTGGAACAGTTAAAATATTATGAAGTCGACATGGTGGAACTCGGATGTCAATCTTTTCACGATGATGTCCTTTTGAAATCCAAGAGGGGGCACAACCGCAAAGCGATTTACAGTGCAATTTCAATGCTTAAGGCCTATGATTTCAATTTCGGCATCCAGCTCATGTATGGTTTGCCTGGTGATAGTGAGTCAAAATTTCTGGAATCGGTAGATGAATCCATAAAACTGAGGCCAAATTGTGTGAGGATTTATCCTGCACTGGTCATCAAGGAGACCGAGCTTGCGGAGTTAGCGCTGGGTGAGCATTATACACCTATAACGCTTGAAGATGCGGTAGCAGTTGTGGCTGAGGCATATAAGCGATTTACAGTGAATGACATTCCGGTAATCCGACTGGGACTTCAAAAAACAGACTTGATCGAATTAGGCGCAGATGTGATTGCAGGGCCATTTCATCCAGCCTTTGGTGCTTTGGTCATGTCGTTTTTGTTTTTTGAAGCCTTATCAAATTATTTCAATCAATATGGATATGAGGAAGAACTCGAGGTTGTAGTCAACAAGAGTCAAGCTTCATTTATAAGTGGACAGGGAAAAATCAATTGGATCAAACTCAAGGAAATCTATGGTGAGTTGAATTTCAGAATCATCTCAGATGATTCCATACCTATTCACACCATAAAAATAATCAGTAAAAATACCACGCATTCCATCAATGTAATGCGATAATCAGGGGTGAAATCTTGTATTAAAAAGAGTAGAAATGAGAGGATTCAAATCGTTTGCAGATAAAACGGTCATAGAGTTCAAAAACGGTGTGACTTGTGTTGTTGGTCCAAATGGCAGCGGCAAGAGCAATATCACCGATGCTGTCAGATGGGTTCTCGGAGAACAGAGGGTAAAGACTCTCAGAGGGTCCAAGATGGAGGACGTCATATTCAGTGGGACAAAACACAGAAAGTCCCTTGGATTAGCTGAAGTTAAATTGATTTTTGACAATTCACAGCAATTCTTTCCACTGGAGTATGATGAAATATCAATCGTGCGTCGCGTGCATCGTTCAGGAGAAAGTGAATATTTGTTGAATCAGATGCCCTGTCGTCTCAAAGATGTCAGAGAACTTTTTATGGACACAGGCATCGGACGAGAAGGATATTCAATTATCGGACAAGGTAGGATAGATGAAGTACTTAGCAACAACAAAGATGAAAGAAGAATGCTTTTTGAAGAAGCGGCTGGAATTGTCAAATACAAATCACGAAAGACCGAGACAGAAAAAAAATTAAAGACCACGAGTGACAATTTGTTGAGGATTCAGGATATACTATCTGAAATTGAAGATCGTGTTGAACCCCTTAGAATTGAAAGTGAGCGTGCAGAGAGATATATTGAGCTGAGTGAGATATTGAGAAATATTGAGCTGCAAGCTTTTGCTAAGCGTTATACAAATTGTGAACAGTCTATTTTAGAAGTTTTTAAGAACAGAGCAGAAATTCAAGATCAAATCAAAGCGCTTTCCGAAAGACAGACAGATCTCAAAAATGATTATGATACCAAGGATTCAGCACTTTATGGAATCAATCAAAAGTTGCGTACCCTAGAGGATGAACTTCACGAGGTTATGAACCTTGAAAGTAAAACACTGGGTGAAAAACAATTGATGATTGAGAAAATTTCAAATTTTGATTCCAATATCAAACGAATCAAAGATGAAATCAATGAAGTTGAAGAACATATTCTCAAAATCGAAGAAGAAAAAAATCAACAAATACGAGAGCGAGATGATATAAGCAATAAGAAAAATTCATTGATTGCAAAAATAGAAAGTGTAACCTTGCTTAAGGAAGAAGCTTTGATAGAGCTGTCCAGAATGAAATCAGAGAATGATTTTGAACGACAAGAAACGATTGATTTACTTAATGAAATTGAAATCAAGAATAGAGAAATCGATAATTTCAGCAGATTTGTCGGTCAATTGACTGAAAAATTGAATGCCATCGATGAAACCATTCGAATTCAAAATGAAACTATAGAATCCTCAAAGGAAGAACGTTCACAAATTCAAGGTCAAATCGATCAAATGAATGCAGAACATGATGCTTTGAACGGTAAGCTTGCCGATCAACTGAAATCGCTTAAATTTTTTAAAGACAAGAAAAATAGCACAGCCACAAAACATGATGCCGCAACCAAAGAACTATCACAACTCCTCACAGAAAAGAAACTGCTCACAACAATGGAAGAGGAATTCGAAGGTTATGACAAGGGCGTTAAGGAAATACTCAAAAGATTGCCTGATAAAGAAGGAATAAGAGGTATCGTTGCCACATTGATTGAAGTGCCTAAGGAATACGAAGTGGCCATTGAAATCGCACTGGGCAAGGCGCTTCAAAATATAGTCTGTGACCGCGTCAGTGACGCCAAGCGATCTATAGAGTTTTTGAGGAAGAACGATCTTGGTCGAGTCACATTTTTGCCTCTTGAAAACCTCGGTGGTAAAGGTGAGCAAAGTGACCGGGTCGACAAGATGAAAAAAATCAAAGGATTCATTGGGGTAGCAAGTGATCTTGTAAAAATTGATTCTGAATTCAACAAGATGGTCGAACATCTTCTGGGCAGAATAGTCATTGTGGACAACTTTGAAACTGCTTCGGAACTTCTCAAAATAGACAATCTCAGATACAAAATCATCACCTTAAAAGGAGATGTGCTCGTACCTGGTGGACATATCACCGGGGGTTCATTCAAATCAAGAGTTAGCAATGTTCTTGGAAGAAAAAGACGAATCGGGGAACTTGGTCAAAGAATCAATGTTTTGCATGAAGAAACTTCCATCAGTGAATCTGAAATAGTCCAGTTAGATGGTTTGATAGAGAGTGAAGAACACGCTATCAAAATGCTTAGAGATTCCATTGATACCCTTAGAATGGAAAAGCTGAGACTAGAAAATCATAATGAGAACCAAGAACAGTGGCACAAGAACAATCTTGAGCAATTGACCAAACTTAATAGAGACTATGACACTCTGGAAGCTGAAAAGAAGTCCACAATTGAAGCAATCGATGATAGACGCCTGGAAATTGAAGCGGCTGAGCGACGAGCAAAATCTCTCGAAACCCAGCTGACAGATATCGGCGCTGGCATTACAAAAATAGAGTCCGATTTACAAGGTCACATCGACTCACTGACTACCTTTAAAATTGAACTGGCATCAGTTGAGCAAAATTTTGAGTTCAAAACCAAGGAACTATCGCGTATAGAAGATGATTATAAAACGACACTTCAAAAGAACAATCTTAGGATTTCTCAGCTGAGTACCTATGAAAAAAGCAAAATGGAAATATCGGGTATGGTGACAACCATTTCGGACTCCATAGATAAGCTGGGCGACAAAATGATCTCATTAAGAGCAAATATTGAAGAAAATTATCGTGTAAAAAGAACTCATTCAGAATCTATTGGAGTATTGACACGGGACATCTCCGAAATGACGAGGCTTCAAGATCAATACAAAGAAGAGCTTCATCGTCTTGAAGTCAGAATGGCCAAACTGGAAGTTGAAAAAGATCTGGTTATTGCAGACTTATGGGATAAATACGAAATGTCCATAGCAGAAGCACTTCAAGTGGAACATAATTATCCTAAGACAGAAGTCAAGCAATTGAAAAATGATCTGAAGATGCTTGGAACTGTCAACGTGAACGCTATTAAAGAGTATGAAGAAGTTTCGGAACGTTACAAATTCTTGTCCGAGCAGAAAAAAGATCTTTCAGATGCCATTAAGCAGCTCGAAAAAATCATCAAGGAACTTGACCACAAGATGATCGAACTGTTCAAAACGCATTTCGAGCTGATCAATACTCACTTTAAAGATACATTTATCACTCTTTTCAACGGCGGAGTCGCTGAACTTCTCCTCGCGGATTATGATGATTTGCTCAATTGCGATATTGACATAATCGCTCAACCGCCTGGAAAGAAATTGCAAAGCATCAACTTGTTATCCGGTGGTGAAAAGGCACTTACAGCCATAGCGTTATTATTCGCCATACTCAAAACAAAACCATCACCATTTTGTATTTTGGATGAGATCGAAGCCGCACTTGACGACGTCAATGTCTACAGGTTCGCAGCATTTATAAAGGAATATGCGGAGAAATCGCAATTTGTAGTCATCACTCATAGAAAAGGCACAATGGAGATTGCGGATACACTATATGGTGTCACTATGGAAGAGTACGGCATTTCCAAGATTTTATCCGTAAAACTTGAGGATGTGGAAGAAAAATTCAACTAAGGAGGGCCTTTTATGGCATTATCATTATTTTCTAAACTTAAAGAGGGTCTGGACAAAACGAGAAAAGGCATCACCGATAAACTTGACGATCTTTTCAACAACTATGGTGAAATCGATGATGAACTTTTCGATGAGCTGGAAGAAATACTGATTGTTGCGGATGTAGGTATGCAAACGACAATGAAACTGATTGATTCACTCAGAGAAGAGCTTAAAGTCAGAAGAGTCAAAGACGCAAGTGAAGTCAAGTCGGTTTTCAAAGATGTAGTTGAAATGATGCTGGCTGAAAATAACAGTGAACCCTTTAAAATTACCCAAGTTCCTACAATTATCATGGTGATCGGTGTCAATGGTGTTGGTAAGACCACCTCCATAGGAAAAATCGCCTACCATTTGAAAGAAGAAGGAAAATCCGTTTTGATTGCTGCTGCGGATACATTTAGGGCTGCTGCGATTGAGCAACTCAAAGTTTGGGGGGATAGAGTGGGAGTAAACGTCATTCATCAATCCGAGGGATCCGATCCTGCTGCTGTGATCTATGATGCGATTCAATCCGCTAAAGCGAAAAAGACCGATGTGTTGATTTGTGATACCGCAGGTCGTCTTCATAACAAAGTAAATTTGATGAATGAGCTTGCAAAAGTCTTTAGAGTCATTGAGAGGGAATATCCTGAAGCAAAAAAAGAAGTATTGCTTGTACTTGATGCCACAACTGGACAAAACGCGGTTCAACAAGCTAAAGTATTCAATGAAGCCGCACAAATCACAGGCATTGTACTCACTAAACTTGATGGAACCGCAAAAGGCGGCGTGGTCATGGCTATCAATTCTGAACTACAGATTCCAGTTAAGCTCATCGGCGTGGGTGAGGGCATGAATGATCTACAACCATTCGATGCACATGAATTTGTAGAGGCACTTTTTAATTGATTTTGAGATGTAAAGTAAAAATGCTTGACACGTCGTGTAATATGATTTATAATTTGTGAGGTAGTTATGTTTGAGAAAAAAATGCGTCTTGATGCACTATATGAATTTTATGGTAAAATGTTGACAGACAAGCAAAGTGAAATCATGAACCTGTTTTGCAATTTGGATTATTCACTCGGTGAGATTTCCGAAATACTGGGAGTCAGCCGACAAGCGGTTCACGATACAATCAAACGTACTGAGAAAAGTCTTGAAAACTATGAGTCTCAACTTGCTTTGTATGAACGTTTTAGGAACAAACAAAGTAAATTTGAGCATTTGTATGAACTTGTTTTGGAATTTGAAAAAACGGACAATCATGCTTTGATTGAAACGATCAAAAATGTGATCCAGACCGAGATAGAATAGCAAGCACTGCTAATAGCAGGGGAGGACAACCGGTGGTATTCGAAAGCTTAGCGGAAAAATTGCAAGGCGCGTTCAGTCAACTGCGCGGCAAAGGCAAATTGTCTGAAAAAGATGTAAAAGATGCAATGAGAGAAGTTAAACTCGCGCTTCTTGAAGCCGACGTCAACTTCAAAGTTGTAAAGGATTTCATAAATACTGTAACAGAGCGTGCCATCGGGGAATCGGTACTTCAAAGCTTGACTCCTGGTCAACAGGTGGTCAAGATCGTCAACGAAGAACTTACCAATCTGATGGGCAAAACGCAAAGTAAAATCGAGTTTTCGTCAAAACCGCCTACCATAATCATGATGGCCGGTCTCCAAGGTGCCGGTAAAACGACAACGTGTGGAAAACTTGGTTCTTTACTGAAAAAAAATGGCAAACGTCCACTTCTTGTGGCGTGTGACATATATAGACCAGCCGCGATCAAGCAACTTGAGGTTGTAGGCGAAAAGGTCGGTGTACCGGTATTCACCCTGGGCGATCAAATCAGCCCAGTTGAAATAGCAAAGAAAGCTGTTGAACATGCCATCAAGTTCAATAACGATGTTGTCATTCTGGATACTGCCGGTCGTTTGCATATCGATGAAAAACTCATGCAAGAGTTGATCGAAATCAAAGAGACTGTCGTACCTAAAGAAATCTTATTGGTACTCGACTCCATGACTGGTCAAGATGCTGTAAATGTTGCAGAACATTTCAACAGTCAACTTGAAATAAACGGTGTCATCCTCACAAAACTTGATGGTGATACTCGAGGTGGAGCAGCCTTATCTGTAAGGGCAGTCACAGGAAAACCCATCAAATTTGCTTGTATCGGTGAAAAACTCACTGATATTGAAGAGTTTTATCCAGACCGGATGGCTTCAAGAATTCTCGGTATGGGCGATGTGCTTTCTCTCATAGAAAAAGCTCAAGAAAACTTTGATGAGGAAAAAGCCAAGAAACTCGAGTCAAAAATGAAAAATCAATCTTTTGATTTGGAAGATTTTCTCGATCAATTGGAACAACTTCAGAACATGGGACCAATCGGTGATTTGCTTGGTATGATGCCGGGTATGAACAAGAAGGCACTTCAAGGGGTTGAAGTCAATGACAAAGACCTTGCGAGAACAAAAGCCATCATCCAGTCCATGACCAGTAAGGAAAGACAAGATCCAGATATTATCAACGGCAGTCGTAAGAAAAGAATTGCCGCAGGTAGTGGAGTCCACGTTTCAGAAGTCAATAGATTGCTCAAACAATTTGAACAATCCAAGAAAATGATGAAGCAATTTGGACAGATGGACAAAAAAATGAAAAGAGGCGGGGGATTCAAATTTCCTTTCTTTTAATAAAAAACTAAAACTTTGAGGAGGTGAAAAATATGGCAGTTAAAATCAGATTGACAAGAATGGGTTCTAAGAAAAAACCTTTTTATAGAGTTGTCGTTGCAGATTCAAGAGCACCAAGAGATGGTAAATTTATCGATCAAATCGGTTACTTTAACCCACTTCTCGAAAGTGATCAAGTGAAGTTAGACGTAGAAAAAGCTAACCAATGGTTAAACAATGGTGCACAACCTACGGATACTGTTAAAGCGCTATTCAAAAAGCATGGCGTTTACGAAGCGAAGTAAAACTGAGGTGATACAATGAGCGAATTGGTAAGAGTAATTGCAGCTTCGCTGGTCGATAATCCTGAAAGTGTTGAAGTCAGAGAAGTTGAAGGCTCTCAATCTATCATTATCGAACTTAAAGTTGCATCTGAGGATATGGGTAAAGTAATTGGCAAACAAGGTAGAATTGCTAAAGCCATTCGAACAGTTGTAAAGGCGGCTGCGACTAAAGAGAACAAACGCGTTGTAGTTGAAATTATTCAGTAATTGAATCAAACAAGGCTATTTCAGTGTGTTTACACAAGAAATAGCTTTTTTCGTACGTATGAAAATAGGAGATATTTATGAAAAATAGTTTTAATATTGGTAAAATTGTGAATACACATGGTGTCAAAGGTGAAGTGAAGGTTTACCCTTATACCGATGATGTCAATAAGTTTGTAGATTTTGACCATCTGTATGTCGAAGACCAAAAAATTCAAATTGAAACTGTGCGGGTCCATAAAAATATGGCTTTGGTCAAATTCAAAGGATATAACAACATGGATCAGGTTTTACCACTCATGAATAAAAATGTTTTCATTGACCGTGATGAAGTGGATGATAGTGGTGAGGGTCATTATATTGTTGACTTGATTGGTTGCGAAATTGTTGATGAAGATGGTCTTTTGATTGGAGAACTCGTTGATGTACTTCAAAACACATCGCAAGATCTGTATCAAATCAAGCGGGCAGATAATGGTTCAGACTTCTATTTACCAGTCGTTGATGAGTTCGTCAGAGACATCGATCTCGAATCAAGAAAAATTACTGTTCACCTTATTGAGGGGTTGATGGAATGATATTCAGGATTCTTACGCTTTTCCCTGAAATGTTTGATGGCTTTATGAGCTCCAGCATTATAGGCAAAGCTATAGATCAAAACAAAATAGTGGTGAGCACTGAGAATATACGTTCATTTTCAAGTGATAAACATTCTAAGGTGGATGATGCTCCTTTTGGTGGTGGTGCAGGCATGGTCATGCGTGTTCAACCCTTAAAGGATGCTCTTTTGTCAAAACCGCTATCTCCAAATGGCAAAGTTATTTATTTATCTCCAAGGGGACAGACGCTTACACACGAAAAAGTGGTTGAGCTATCTCGATTATCTGAACTGGTGCTGGTGTGTGGACACTATGAAGGTGTAGATCAACGCTTCATAGACCGCTATGTCGACGAGGAGATCTCTATTGGAGATTATGTACTCACTGGAGGAGAAGTCGCTGCAATGGTCATCGTGGACAGTGTGAGTCGTATGGTGTCTGACGTGCTCAAAAATGACGCATCTGCTGAAGAAGAAAGCTTCGCCAATGGTTTGCTTGAATATCCACATTATACACGTCCTGCCATTTATGACGGTGACTCTGTACCTGATGTTTTATTATCCGGAAACCATGCTGAAATTGAAAAATGGCGCTATTCTCAATCGCTTGAAATTACAAAGTCTCGAAGACCCGATCTCTATGAAAAATATTTGAATGAAAAACACTTGAAATAGGTGTTTTGAAATGGTATAATACATCTTGGTTGAATTACGGATGGTCCTCTGGGCGAAATGCGCTTAAGAACATCTTTGAAGGAAGGAGGTAGTACAATGAATCAAAATATCATTAAGACTATCGAGAATGAACAAATTAAGACTGATCTTACTGAATTTAACATTGGTGATACTGTAAAGGTTCACTTGAAAGTTAAAGAGGGAAAGAGAGAAAGAGTTCAGATTTTCGAAGGTGTTGTCCTTAAAAGACAAAACGGTGGCATAGCAGAGACTTTCACAGTAAGAAAAATTTCTTATGGTGTTGGTGTTGAAAAGACTTTACCACTTCACTCACCTAAAATCGAAAAAATCGAAGTAATCAGACAAGGTAAAGTAAGAAGAGCCAAGTTGAATTACTTGAGAGCAAGATTAGGAAAATCTGCAAAAGTTAAAGAGAAGAAGAATTATTAATTCTAAGTAGAAAGGGACTATTCAGTCCCTTTTTATTTATTTGGAGACATGACATGATGTGTTAAAATAGAGTAAAGAGATTAAGGAGTTCGAGATGAGTATAAATTGGTACCCTGGACACATGAAAAAAACAAAGGAATTGATCGTCGCCAACTTAAAGGTGGTCGACGTGGTGGTAGAACTTTTAGATGCCAGAATTCCAATCAGCAGCAAAAATCCCCAGTTTGACACATTGGTGAGTGAGAAACGAAGAATAGTGGCACTGAACAAGTATGACTTATCTGATCCGGTTAAAACCAGAAAGTGGGTCAATTATTATGCTGAGCAAGGCATAAAAGCTATTCCAATCAATTCTCTTTCGGGTCAAGGCATTCCTGAACTTATGGCTGAGGTGAGACTAGAGTCAGTGGATGTCATCGAAAAGATGAAGAGGCAAGGACGCATGCTTAGACCAATCCGTTTGATGATCATCGGTATTCCAAACGTTGGAAAATCATCACTCATCAACAAATTGGCAGGAAAGAATGCAGCAAAAGCTGGCAACAAGCCAGGAGTGACAAGAGGAAAGCAATGGATCAGGCTCAACAAAGAAGTTGAACTTTTTGATACTCCGGGTATACTATGGCCAAAAATCGAAGAAGATATCACTGGTATTAAATTGGCTTGTTCTGGCGCAATCAAAGATGAAATTTTAAATATTGAAGATATAGCTTTTCATTTGCTGAAAATCATATATAAAAAATATCCGGACGCAATATCTTTACGTTATGGCATTGAACAAACCGAATCCGATCCGGTTGAAATCATGGGGCTTATCGGAAGAAGACGCGGTTGTCTTTTAAAAGGCAATATGATTGATTATGAAAAGGTTGCAAGACTTGTGATAGATGAATTCAGAAAAGGCATGATGGGTCCTATCTCACTTGAGGATCCCGAAGATTTGCTGGAGAGGCATGATGATGAGCAAGAGTAAAAGCGTCCAAGATATCAAAAAGCTGTCAGAAGAAATTAGTGTGGAGGATTATCCCGAGTTTTGTAAAGCCTTGGAATCGGATGAACGCAAAGCGGTTGCGACAATAATCGCTCGATTGCATAGAAAATATGAATTGCACAAAAAAGAACAACAAAGAATGATAAAAATATTTGAATATGAAAAGGCCGCAATAAACAGTGGATATGTACTAATAGCTGGAATTGACGAAGCGGGTCGTGGGCCACTTGTTGGACCTGTTGTCGCAGGGGCTGTAGTTCTTGACTTAAGTGTGGACTGGACAGGAATTGATGATTCCAAGAAATTATCTGAGGAGAAGCGAAATTACTTTTACGAAAAAATCGTCAAACATGCCATATCATATGGTGTGGGAATTGCTTCACATGATGAAATCGATGAAATCAACATCCTTAACGCTACAAAACTCGCAATGGCGAGAGCACTTGAAAGTGTTAATGCAGATTATTTGCTTATCGATGCCGTTAAACTTACCGATATTCCAATTGAACAAAAGTCTATAATCAAAGGTGATTCTCTCAGTGCTTCGATTGCTGCTGCATCTATAATCGCCAAAGTGACTAGAGATCGGATGCTCCTTGAATTACATGAGGCATACCCTATGTATGATTTTAATAACAACAAAGGCTATGGTACTGACAGTCATTATAGAGCCATAAGAGAATTTGGAATAATCAAAGAGCACAGAAAGAGTTTCCTAAAAAACATTTTGTAGTGGTGAACATTATGAGGATTACTAATCAAATGGTGTTGCAAAATTTAATGAACGCTTCACAGGCAGCAGGCAAAGCTGGACTTTCACCGGAGCAAAAAGCACTCATTGGTAAAATGATCGAAGGACAGATCGTTAAAGCTGATGGTGCGTTTTTGACGTTGAATTCAGATGGGGTGGAACTTAGTTTGCGAAATCAGACCAACCAACCACTGGAAAAAGGGGACTGGATTACTGCTGAGATCATCGATATCAAAGAGGGCTCCTTGGTTGTGAACATCAAATCTGAAACTATAAACGAAAGTGATCAAAAATTAGCTGGTCTGCTTACTAAATTGAATCTGACTGCGAGTGAAGACCACATCAAACTAGTTGATGCACTGGTCAAGAACAGTATTCCTGTCACGAAGGAAAACGTTGCTCTGATGAAGCAATCCATGCTTGAAGTGAAGTCCTTATTGGGTGAGTTTGAAAAATTAACCCCCCCGCAAAAAACATGGGTACTTGAAAATATGGAAACTCCTGTGAAGACGCTTGTCATGCAGTTGATAGAACAACCGGCACCAAAGTCGAATCCTACACAAATGCCTGTTGATCAGGTCTCAAGCGAAGGCAATATGGGTAAAGAAATGCCTGCAGACATCAAAATGCAATCATCAGTTATAAGTCCTGAATTTCAGAGCAAAGAACTTGTGGCGATTCTAAATGATATCATGTCATTTCAAGTGGATCCAAAGTCAAAAGAAGTCGGTGATGCCGTTGTGAAATTGCTTCAAACTTTTGATTTCGAAAAAGACAGCACGCTTATAAAAAAAGAATTGGTGCTCAATATCAAGAATATGATGTTCATTGAAAATGAGTTGAATCCAGTCAAGTCCATAGGAGATAGTTTCGCAAAAATCGCTGATATTGTAAAGGCAATGCCTGCAGATCGTGATGCTATTGTTGCACTTTTGGCAGCACTTTCAGAGGATCAGCCAACTTCTGAAAAACTAGACTTTTTGACAAAGTTGCTCCTAACTGAAAATCTCGATGAAGAGTCCAAGTCTCAAATCAACAAAGAGGTTTTGTTTGTAAAAGAGGCTGTTCAAATGACAAAATCAACCAACGTTACATTCGTCATGATGCAAATTCCAGTTATGATTGAGAATGAGAACAAAACAGTTGATCTCTATGTCAAGACCAAGAACAAAAAAGTGGATCCTGATGAAATGAGTCTTTTGATCGCTCTTACCACAAAGCAATTTGATGAAGTACGATGCCTTGTAAGCAAAACTGGAAATCATTATCGTTTGGATTTCAGTTTTAAGGAAGAAGAATATAGGGAACAATTCAAGGCAATGGAAATAGAGCTTAAAAGTGCCATAGGCTCACTAGGCATTCAATCATTCGATGTCACCTTTAGTTTGGTGAGATCAGATTTTGCCATGGAATCAAAAAACGAATCAACTGATTTCACGACTATTGATATCAAGGTATAAGAGGTGCTTTATGAGTAAAGACAAGAAAAAACTTGCTACAGCACTTAAATTCAATCCAGAAATTGACATTGCACCTCAAGTTGTCGCAAAGGGGTTTGGTTTGATTGCAGAAAATATAATCAATCGGGCAAAAGAAAACGACATCCCAGTATATGTGGATGAGAAATTGAGTGCACAACTTTCAAATCTTCAAATTGGAGATCAAATCCCCTACGAGATGTATGAAGTTGTCGCAGAAGTTTTGATTTTCATCAGCCAAGTTGATAATAAAAAAAGGTGAAGATAAGTGAATAAAAGAAAAATTGGAAATAAAGGAGAGCAACTTGCATGTGATTATCTCATTGCAAATGGGTTTTCCATTGAAATGAGAAACCACTATACACCCTACGGTGAAATTGACCTTATAGGTTTAAAAGAGGGAAAGCTCTATTTCATAGAGGTGAAATTCAGACGAACAAATTCATATGGGACTGCCAGGGAATCGTTGAATTACAAAAAGAAAAAAAGTATGAGAGCATCTGCAATTCATTTTCTGAAAAACAAGACCAATATATATATTCCGTTTAAGATTTCTTATTTAGGAATCACTTTGAACGATGGACTTAATGAATTCGATTTCATAGAAAACATTTTCGAATGAAATGGAATATATTTTTTTGACAAACTTCCATAATATGTATAAAATATAAACAAATGTAAATGGAGGTTATATGTATAGTAAAGTAAAGTCCGCGGTCGTGGTTGGTCTTAAAGGCTCGGTTATAGAGATTGAAACACAAATATCAAGAGGGATGCCTTATCATGTCATCGTTGGGTTACCAAGTCAAGTGATCAGAGAATCAAAAGACAGAGTGAAATCCGCTCTAAAGGAATCTGGAATACGTTTTCCGGATGATAGGATCACTCAAAACATGTTTCCCGCTCACCTCAAAAAAGAAGGTGCTCATCTGGATTTACCCATTGCCATGGGAATCATGTGTTGCATAATAGAACCTAAAGTTGATCTTCAGGGAATTGGATTTATCGGGGAACTTTCTCTAGAGGGGAGAATCAGACCGGTAACGGGAGTACTAAGTTTGGTCGAAGGCTTTATTGAAGATGGTCTAAGACAGATTGTCATGCCGAGACAAAATCTACCTGAAGTCAGTGGCATAAAAGATATTGAGGTCTATGCATTCGACAATTTGAACGAACTTGTCAGAGCGGTTGAATTTGGAGAGATGTCACCTGCATCAATTGAAGAGGAAGCAGTCAAGCGTTCGATGGGTCATCAAATTGATTTCAATGAAGTGATCGGTCAAAATCATGCCATCAGAGCTATTGAGATATCAGCTGTCGGGAACCATAATCTACTGATGATAGGATACTAATTCCTAGTTGTGTAAAATTCAGCAATACCAACACTTATAAAGATTTTTAACTGTGTTATTTAAAGCAAAAAGTATATAGATTTAAGAGTTTTTATAGGGTTGATAATAAACAGGATGAAATCTGCGCTAAAAATAAAGTGGGTAATTGTTAATTACCCACTGAATCATTTTTTTGATATTAACTCAATTTGTTTTTTGTAGTAAATATCCAACTGTCTAATTAAATCACGCCCCATATTATAATACTCGGTACTAAATATATTAGCAGCAAAATAATTTGCTGATATAGATTTTGATTTGTGCATGCTAATGTTTTTTAACATAGGGGTTAAAATTGTAGCAGGTTTGTGATAACCACCCTGACGATTACTATTACCAGATATACTAATGTAATCTACACAATCCCATAACTCATCAATAGTAACTGCTTTTTTGTGTTGTTTTAGTACTGATATTATATTTGCTATTTTTTCTAGTTCACCATCAATGTAATTGTTATTTATCATTGCAACTAGATTGTTTTTTTGGTTTTGAAGGTTCTCAACTTGCTTATCTAACTCATCAATCTTTTTTTCATACAATTCTTTTAGTTTATCTGATGTTGCCTTTTGCTCTCGGGCAAATGTTTTCTCTAACTCTGCATCCAATTCTAATATTTTACTATCTATGTTTTTTAGACTAACATCTATATCATTATCAATACTGCTGATATAGGTGTCTATGTTGTAACAGATATCATCTAAATCATTATAGGTAGCTAACTCTATATGGTAGTATAATCCACCATCAGCAAGATAATTTAGGTAGGCAAGCAATTCCTTTTTGTAAATATTTGCAACATCGCATTTTTGGAGATGGTAGTCCAATATATTAGGGTTGTAAACACCATAACCATTTTCATTTTTGGTTTTACAGGTATAAAAACTATTTCCATTATTAAAATCAAGCTGGAATGTATTGTTACAGTAAGCACATTTGATTTTATGAATATATGGGTCATGTTCTGTATTTCTACCTAGAATTTTGTCTTTAACTGCAATTGTATTTGTTTTTTTAATCTTTTGACACTCAAAAAATAACTCCGGTGTAATAATAGCATCAATATACTTTGATAACTCATATTTTGGATTATCCAAATCAGGATTAAACAACTCATTATAGAGTTTTTTTGATTTCTCGGATTTACTATATCTTAAACTATTATTTATGCCTGCATAGACAGGATTATCAATTATTTTTTTTAAGCTATTTAATGGATATGGTTTACCATTTTTAAATATTGCTGCTGCTGTTTTTTTAAAACTTTGAGAAGTAGCATATGTTTCAAATAGTTTCTTGATTGTATAACTATCTTCATTTTGGATATATTTTGCTTCATCTATAATTTTATGACCTTCTCTTTTTTGGGGTTGATATTGATACCCAAAAATATTAGCAGAACCTAGCAATTTGCCATCTTTTGCTTTCATTAGTCTAGAAGCCCGCCCATCACTGCTGAGTTTATCGCTATAATTACTATCTAATATAAAAGCACTTGCTATAATAGGCATGTCCTTAGGATTACCACTATATAAATTCTGTTCGATGAATCTAACATAAACTTTTTGTTGATTGAGATACTCAACTATATCCATTAATTGGAAAATAGACCTCCCGAATCTTGAAGTGGTTTTGCACCAAATTTCATCAAACGGTGGGATACAGTTTTTTGTTGGAGGTTTAAAATATATATTCTCCCTGCTTTGGATGTATTTATTATCATAAAATGGTGCATCATCATTATTCCTAGGTGGTAATATGATTTGTCTATCAATTTTTTTCCCATTTTTATCAGTATATTGTATATAAGTCTCTATTCCACAATCTTTTAACATGTGCAAAAAATGTCTACGAGATACATTTGTTCCACTAACTCCCCAATCAACATATGTTGTAACAGGGATATATTGGGTGTCATTACCATCTTCTTTTTGCTGCTCTATATAGGCATTGAAATATTTAGGTTGATTTTCAATACTAGTCCGCTGGCTTTCGCTTTTGGTCGATGTCCTAATATAGTATGCTATTTTTTTGCTCATTTGATTACCTCATAATTTTATCTATGTATAGTATAACATAGATAAACATAGGGTTTTAAATTTTTTAGTCCGCTATTATACATCACGCAGATTTAGCGGTATAATGAATATAGGGGGTGTTATTTATGGACCGATTGGATGATAAATTAAAAATACAAGCACCAAAGTTTATAAGTGAGTATGATTTGTTAATATTAGCAAAAAATAAACTGCGAGAAAACAATAGAGATTTATTGATAACACAAATGGATTTGTTATTTAACAGCAAAACCAGCGGTTATAAATATTGTGCGATAATGGCATTTGTGGATGTAGAGTATATTTAGATAGTATAATGCTATCTATTTTTTTTTACAGAGTACAAAGAAACACACAGATTTTTGACAAAACACACAAATTTTCATTCTTATACACTGTTTTTTAACTAATTCAAATCAGTATTCAAGAGAATGTTCAAATTTCAACATTCTCTTGAGTTTATCAAAAATCCCGCAATCTAATATATTGTTTATATAGGTTTCAGTCATTTTGGGTACTATTTGAACCTATCTAAAATCCATTTTTGAGTAGATGTTATATAGGTTTAAAGGTAAAAATCCCAGATAATATATATCGGGTATTTTTAATATTATATTTGATTTTTAAATTTTCAACAAAAAATAATTTTGAGAAATAGAAAAATATTTTTAAAATTATTTTTATTAG
>JAWSUW010000022.1:0-28799 GCA_033549245.1 Bacillota bacterium
AAAAAGGGCTTTAATTCAGTATTATCAATGCTTTCAACGTATTTTATCTCAAATAAATGTTGTTCAGTATGTGTTTGCCTTAGTGACTTTTTGCAGTAGAATCAACTATACGTTTTGAAGGAGGATGAAAGGTGTGATCATAGAATTGGATATGTACTCTGCTATCCGCCTCCGATATTCTGAAGGCGAATCAATCCGGTCTATTGCACAGAGCCTGGGTATATCCAGACAGACCGTCAAAAAATACTGTGAAGGCAACACACATCCTGATCATGTCGTTCTAATGTATTTTTTATCATTAAAGAAATAATTTGCTTTTTTAATCATTTCCTTGGCGTTTTCCTTGACCCATTCAGGGTTTCTTTCTACCCGTGCCACACCACTGTCCATGGCGGCCTTAGCCACAGCAGAAGCTACTGCCGGTGCCACGCGCTCATCAAAGGGCATGGGAATAATGTAGCCTTCGTTCAGCTCTGCGTCAGGAATAATGGAAGCCAGGGCTTCTGCAGCGGCAAGTTTCATTTCTTCGTTAATGTCTTTCGCCATTACATCGAGAGCACCTCTGAAGACACCGGGGAAGGCCAATACGTTATTGATCTGGTTGGCATAATCAGACCGACCAGTACCAATAACCCGGGCACCAGCTTCCTTGGCCAGTTCAGGGTCAATTTCAGGCACCGGATTAGCCATGGCAAAAATGATGGCATCCTTGTTCATGCTCTGTACCATTTCCTTTGAAACGATGTTGGCTTCTGAGACACCAATGAACACGTCTGCTGCTTCCATGGCGGCAGCCAAGTCACCCTGTTTCTTGTTCTTATTGGTGGATTCTGCCATTTCCGCTTTGGCCCAGTTCATGCCTTCGCGACCAGGGTAAAGGATGCCCTTTCGATCAAGGAGCAGAATGTTGCCGGCGCCAGCGTTTTGAAGAATCTTGGTGATGGCAACACCCGCAGAACCTGCACCGTTGACAATTATCACCAATTCTTTCATCTTCTTGCCGGTGATTTTCAGTGAATTAAGCAGGGCTGCCAGTGTGATGATGGCGGTGCCGTGCTGATCGTCATGAAAAATGGGAATGTCCATGGTTTCTTTCAGTTTACGCTCAATTTCAAAGCAGTTGGGGGCGGTGATGTCTTCCAGGTTTATACCGCCAAAAGTGGGCTCTATTTGCTGTACGATTTCAATGATTTTCTCCGGATCCTGGGTATGTACGCAGATGGGGAAAGCGTCTACTCCGCCAAAACATTTGAACAACACTGCTTTTCCTTCCATAACAGGCAAAGAGGCAGGGCCGCCAATGTTGCCAAGGCCCAGCACGGCACTACCGTCAGACACCACAGCCACCATGTTGCCTTTGGCTGTGTATAGGTAGATGGTCTCAGGTTTTTCATGTATTTCTTTGCAAGGTTCTGCCACGCCAGGTGTGTAAGCTAGGCTTAATCCTTCCTTGTCCTTCACCGGCACCTTGCTCATTACTTCCAGTTTACCTTTGTTGTCCACGTGCAGCTTTAATGCTTCGTCTCTTAATGACATGAAACGCCTCCTTGATCATCGTCATTGTGTTTATCTTGTTTTATACGATCTGGTACTCTTTTTTACCCATTTCATACAGATTGTTGCCTGCTGAATCAATGACCACTGTCACGGGGAAATCTTCCACCGTCAGCTTATAAATAGCTTCTGCCCCCAGGTCTTCAAAGGCAACCACTTCCGCTTCTTTAATGGCCTTGGCCAGCAGGGCGCCAGCACCGCCAATGGCGGCAAAATAAACGGCATTGGTCTTTATAATAGATTCTACCACAAGGGGCTTACGAAGTCCCTTGCCAATCATGCCCTTCATGCCCAGCTCCAACAACTGAGGGGTATAGGCGTCCATTCGTCCGCTGGTTGTGGGGCCGGCTGAGCCAATAACATACCCTGGTTTTGCCGGGCAGGGACCGACATAATAAATGGTTTCACCCTTTAAGTCCACCGGTAATGGCTTGCCCTGATCCAGCATGTCAATCAGCCGTTTGTGTGCAGCGTCACGACCGGTGTAAATGGTGCCACTGAGCATTACCCGGTCACCGACTTTTAAGTCTTTAACAATGTCATCGGTTAAGGGTGTTGTAATCCTTTTTTCCATAGGTCACACCTCCGTGATTCGATTATATAATAACATCCTGGTGTCGAGCTGCATGACATTGGATGTTAACGGCCACCGGCATACTGGCAATATGAGCCGGGAATGTTTCAATGTGCACCGCCAGGGCGGTTGTTCTGCCGCCAAACCCCTGTGGGCCGATGCCCAGTTTATTGATAGCTGTTAACAGCTCTTTTTCCACTTGGCTCACATCGGGGTTGGGATGGTGTTCTCCCACCTTGCGCAGCAATGCTTGTTTGGCAATGAGGGTGGTTTTTTCAATGGTGCCACCAATGCCCACTCCAACAATGATAGGGGGACAAGGATTGGAACCAGCTTTTTCAACGGTTTCCAGTACAAATTGTTTAATACCTTCAACACCATCAGAAGGGGTGAGCATCTTCAGGGCGCTCATGTTTTCGCTGCCGCCCCCCTTAGGCGCTATGGTCAACTTTATTGTATCTCCAGGTACAAAGGTGGTATGCACAATGGCGGGGGTGTTGTCGCCTATGTTTTTACGCACTTTAAAAGGATCTTCTACCGTGGATTTACGCAGGTACCCTTCCCGGTAACCCCGGCGAACCCCTTCGTTAATAGCTTTCATCAGGTCGCCGCCAACCACGTGCACGTCCTGGCCCATTTCAAGGAAAATAACAGCCAAGCCGGTGTCCTGACAAATGGGTACGTTGTCGTCCCTGGCAATGTCAGCATTCTTCAAAATATCCTGCAAAATCTCTTTGCCCAGGGGCGATTCTTCTTCATTTGCAGCTTTTTCCAGTGCTTTCCGCACGTCTGCTGGGAGGAAGTAGTTGGATTCGATACAGAGTTTTTCTGTCTTTTCTATAATTTCGTTAATCCATATAGTCCTCATCAATTTCTACTCCTTCCAACAGTTATAATAAATTTGATCAATTATTCGCCAAGAAGTAAATGGCATACCAAATCTCTAATTATAATTATTACCCAAGTCTATATGATTCATGCTTGGCTATATTAATGAATAATCTTTCATATTGATCAAAATTTTAGTAAAGTCCTTTCTAAACTATTCCAATTTTAAAAACATCTCGGGTTAGAAGGTCAAAAATTATATAAACACTAAGATTACAGGCTTATAAAATATAATAGTCTATATTGCTCACTGTAAACCCTGGGTTTGCAGCGAATTTTATTGAAAATATGCATAACCAGTTCACCTTCAGATTAGAACTCTAATATAAAAGATTTTGCGCAGAACACATAATCTTCACTACTAAATAAATACAAGTTTCCACGTCGATTAATGAATTGCATGTGCTCCTTACAATTATATGAGATCAATAATACGTTTATGTACTCTAAATGACAGGCTTGACTGTATTAAAATTATATAATATTAATTAGATAAACTGATCCAAATTTGGTCAAAAGTCTACACCTAAGTATGCTTTTCTAACATTATCATTTGCAATAAGATCATTTGATTGTCCTGATAAAACTATCTGTCCAGTCTCAATTACATAAGAACGCTTCGATATTTCCAACGCAAGATTAGCATTCTGCTCTATTAATAGTATTGAAGTACCTTTGCCATTAATTTTCTGTATGATCTCAAATATCTTCTCAACGATTAACGGTGCTAATCCCATTGAAGGCTCATCCAACAATAGCAACTTAGGTTCACTCATCAGCGCTCTTCCAATAGCAAGCATCTGCTGTTCTCCACCGCTCAAACTTCCTGCTGTTTGCTTTTTGCGTTCATATAGCTTAGGTAATAGCTCATATACTGTATCTATACTCTCTTTGTTTTTGTTCTTGTTCTTAATTAAAAACGCTCCAATTAATAAGTTCTCTTCAACACTCATTTCCGGAAAAACGCGCCTGCCTTCAGGAACATGAGCAATACCTAGTTTTGCAACAGCTTCAGACTTCCGCCCAGATATTATTTCTTTGTCATATGAGATAATCCCTGACGTAGGAATAATTAGTCCTGATACTGCTTTTAATGTAGTGGTCTTCCCAGCACCATTTGGCCCAATTAATGATACAATTTCTCCATCATTTACATTCAATGAAATTTTGTTTAATATTCGGATGTTACCATAATGTGTGACCAAGTCTGATATTTCGAGCATACTTTACCTCCATCCTTGATAGAATGCGATAATTAGCCTAAAATTTCTGTGTATTTTATTTCTGTTTCTTGCATATTAAATAATCATCCGAAAGTATTAGTGTTGATATACCACAATAGCATTTGTCCTTTCAACTATTATTTGCAATGTTATGCTCTTCCTTTTCAATCACTTTTGGGGTGCCGTTTTTTTTGGTGCCTAGATAAGCTTTAATTACCTCAATATTGCTTTGTATTTCTTTTGGTATACCTTCTGCAATTATTTTTCCACTATCTAATACCGTAATGTAATCACTGAGCATCATTGCAAATTTCATGTTGTGTTCAATCAAAACTATTGTTATTCCAAGCTCTCTCACTTTTATTATCATCTTCATTAGTTCGTCTATTTCTAACGTATTCATGCCTGCTGCAGGTTCATCTAACAGAATAATCCTCGGTTCAGTTGCTAATGCTCTACCTATTTCCAAGAGCCTTTGCCCTCCATAACTTAAATTACCTGGATAATCATTTTTTCTGTCTTGAAGTCCTATAAATTCAAGTATTTCATTTGATTTTTGATAAATACTATTTTCAATTTTTTTGAAATTTTTGTTTCGAAACAAACTATCCCAAACTCTTATTGGATAATTCATGTTTTGTGCTATAGCGATATTATCAATTACCGTCATATCATTGAAAAGCTGCAAGTTTTGAAATGTCCTACTAATCCCCATTGATGCTATTTTATGTGGCTTTATATTTGATATTTCTTTATTCTCGAATAATATTTTACCAGCAGTAGGTTTATAAATCCCAGTAATTATATTAAACAAAGTTGTTTTGCCAGCACCATTCGGTCCTATTAGGCCCCTTATGCTTCCTTCCTCCACTTTAATATCTACATTATCTATTGCCTTTAATCCTCCAAATGTACGAGTGACTGATTTAGCTTCTAGTATTATACTACTCACCTACATCACCTGCTTTCCGTGTCAGATCACCATTATTAAATACCTTGTTTTTTAATCGATTAATGATTTCAACAAAGCCACCTGGAGAATACAACACAATAATTATTAACATCAAAGAATAAACTAGATGCCTCCATTCTCCAATTGATCTTAAATATTCCGGCATAAAAGTCAATATAAGCGCACCAATTATTGTTCCTAACAAACTACTTCTTCCTCCGATAACTATAATAGATATAAGTGAAAATGATAGTGTTAAGCTAAACATATCTGGACTAATATAAGTAGAATAATAACTTAGCAGAACACCAGCCACTCCAGCAAAAGCGGAGCAGATTGAAAATGCTAATACGTTGCACCATGTTATATTTAGTCCCATAGCCTCAGATGCTATACTACTATCCTTGATTGCTCGCCACGCTCTACCAAGAGGGCCTTCTTTAATGTTATAAAATGCAATCATAGCAACAATCGTGATAATCAATACAACAATGTATTGCTTATACATAGTGTCAGCCTTGAAGCTAAATAAACTGAATGGCCCAATATTAGTTATTCCTAACGGTCCATTAGTTAACCCTCTCAAATTCACTGCCAACAACTGAAATATTTGTCCTGCACCAAGCGTTGTCATCGCCAGATACGGACCTTTCAAACGAGCAGCTGGAAGTCCTAAAAAAATCCCCATAATTGCTGGAACAAAAATTCCTAAGGGTAGTATTACAATAAAGGGTAAACCTAGCTTCGTTGATAGAATTCCCGCTGTATATGCTCCAATTCCAAAGAAGGCGGCATGTCCCAAAGATACTTGTCCAGATATACCTACAAGGAGATTTAATCCTAATGTTAGAATAATATATATTAAAGCCATAGTTAAAAGGTGCATAAAATATCTGTTTGTAATAAAAATAGGCATCACAACAGCAGCCGCTATACCTGCAAATATTGTAGACCTTGGATGAATTCTCATACTTTTTCCTCTCCAGACTTAAGAAGTGAGCTAAATCCATTGGGAAGCACTATCAAAACAATAATCAGTATAATGAACGTAAGAATATCTTTGTAACCAGATGATATATATATTGCTCCTAGATATTCAATAATACCTAAGAAATACCCACCAATGAAACCACCGCTAACACTTCCGAGCCCTCCGATTGTCGATGCAAGAAATGCTTTTAATCCATTATACGCACCCATATCTGCTGTAATGAAATATATCGGACTTATTAGTATACCAGCTGAGGTGGCCAATGCTGTGCTAATCATTAAGGTTAAAGAATCTGTTAAAAATACAGGAACTCCCATTAACCTAGCAGTATCTCTGTCTTGGGCTGCAGCTCTCATTGCTCTTCCCCATCTAGTATAGGAAAAGAAAAACGTTAGTGTGATAACTAATCCTAAAGAAATAATCGATATGTAGACCTGCGCTCGTTGTATAGGATTCCCAAATATATTAAATGGTTCAGATGAAAAAACACCTGGCATTACTAATGGTACTGCACCCCAAATAATCCGGCATAAATTACGAATAATGATCGCCAGACCTATTGTTATGACCATTGTATCAACCCTGCTTTTTCTTCCCCTTACAGGATTAAGTATAAACGCATATACTATGCCAATTATGCATCCAAAAATCATACTAAATAATAATGATGCAAAGTAATTGATCCCCAATAAAACGTTAAAACTATACCCCATGTATGCACCTAGCATCAAAAGCTCTCCCTGGGAAAAATTTAATACTTTCAGTGCACGCCATATTAACGTATACCCAATAGCTACAAGTGTGTAGATACTTCCCATTGCTAACCCGCCAACGATTTGTTGCACTATCATATGCATCCCCCCAGTGATCGTTATTTATAATTATTATATTATCAATAGATATTTATCTCCAGTTGTTCATTAGACAATATCTACAATTTTCATTTCCAATTGAAACGTATTTTCCGTTGATTTTAACTCGCAAAAATTTTTAATTAAATTATCTAGATTCTCCATTATAGTATGTTTTATATGAAATTTTCCGAAGATCTGGAAGTCATATGTAATCCACATAGCTATCGGCAATAACCGACAGCTATGTGAAACAGTTCAATGCTTAATGCTTTATTTTACAAGTGTCCATTGGCCATCAACTAGTTGAGAAATATATACCCTTTTGTCAGGAACGCTATGATTTTCACTAAAAGTTATATCTCCAGTAACACCTTCAAACCCTGAGACACTTGACAGCTGTTGATTAATCATTTCTGGATCTAATGACCTTCCTTCCGCTATAGCTTCAAAGAGCATGGTAGCAGCGTCATAGGGCTGTGCAGACGTTAAATCAGGAGTATAACCATATTTTTCTTCAAATCTGTTCAAGAACTCAACAACTACTTCATTTTCAGGATCAGGTAAGAACGTGTTGGTTACAATGACTCCTTCAGAATTTTCACCCGCAAGATCTATAAATGTCTGTCCAGGAATACCACCAGCACCAAGAACTTGCACATCAATATTTTGTTGTCTCAGTTGGTTTACTATTAACGCTGCTTCAGTGGCAAGACCCCATATAACTACAGCATCTGGATCGAAGTTTCTGATGTTTACAATTTGGGCAGTAAAATCTCTGTCCCCAGGGTTATATGATTCAACAAAAGGTTCAACTCCAAGTTCTGCCGCTTTATCAATAAAGGGATCTTTACCCCCAAGACCGTAATCGTCATTAGCATGAATCAACGCAATTCGTTCGAAGTTTCTATCAGTTATCGCGTATTCAGCTAAGTTAACCGCTTGTATAGAATCATTTGGAATAGTCTGGTATATATACTGATTTCCCATGTTCGTTATTGCTGGACTAGATGAGTTTGCTGCAATATGTGGTATTCCATATCTTTCAGATATTGTCATTGCTGCTATAGTGCATGAACTTGGTAACGAGCCCATAACCACAGGAACATTATCTTGTGTGATCAATTTTGTTATGGCATTTACAGATTGGGCAGGAACTCCTTCATCATCTTCAACAATTACTTCGACCATGCCTCCTAATATACCACCCTGTTCGTTTATCTCATCAGCTGCCATCTTTACACCATCTACAACTCTACGCCCCAAATCAGCAGCTGAGCCTGTTATAGGTACAAATAAGCCTACCTTTATTGTCTCGCCATCAAATATCATCCCATCATCTTCAGTTTGCTCTGTCTCAGCTGGTTGTTCACTTGGTTCTTGTTGGTCGTCTTCCACAGGTGTTGGTGCCCCTCCACATGCACTTGAGATCAACGTTAAAATTAAAAGCATGATCAATAGTATAAGCTTGCTAGATCTACTTCTTTTCATGATGAACCTCCTTATTTCTACTCATCTCTGGTTTGCTTACATAAAGGAACAATAGTTTATCCTGCTTAATAATTATTCGACAACCAATCGACCACTTGACAAATATTTAAGGTCAATATTCAGCTCCTTTCACGATTTGTTAGTGTTTGTAAATTTGTACAATCCATCAATAGGATTACAAATTCTTAATAGTAATTCTTTGATTGGTTCCTCTTTTACTTCGCTCAATTTCTGTAATTTGAATTGCTCTGTCCACAATTTCCTCCGATTGCCCAATATATGTGCTAGCATCTAAAAGGTGATCAATCTCTTCATCACTGAAATTTTCTGCTACCTCACTTCTACATTTTAATCCCTCCTTAAAATCCAGCCCTTCATTATGAAATCGCATCGCAATATCGTGAACAATACCATGAGCTTTTAATTTTCCTAACTTCTCTGCTAACGCTAACATTACTCGCTCAGAAAGGATAAGGCCTTTTAATAATCCTAAGTTTTCTTTCATCCTTGACTCGTCGACCCCAAGACCTTCAACCATAAACTTAATCTTTTCTAATATAGTTCCCGTTACCAAACATATCTGAGGTATTGCTATCCATTCTGGCTTCCAAGCTGCACCGTCTCTTTCGTGCTCAACTAGCATACATTCAGAAATTAGACTACTCAAATGTCTCGAGACCTTCGACAGTCCATTAAGTGCCTCTGCGATCTCTGGATTTCTTTTGTGAGGCATCGTACTACTTCCGATTTGTCCAGGAGCATTTGGTTCAATTAATTCGCCGATTTCAGTTTTTTGTAATTCATATACTTCATTACCAATCTTTCCACATGTTGTACCAATCATTGATAAAAGATGTCCAAATTCTGCAAAGCGATCACGTGCTGTGTGCCATGGAGCATCTGAAATTGATAAACCTAATTTTTCTGCAACATTTTTTTCTATATATATTCCTTTTCCTTTAAAGGATGCGTAGTTTCCAACGCCTCCACAAAGATTGATTACTAACAATCTATTCATACTTTCTTCTAGTCTCTGAATATGCCTACTAACTTCTCTTAACCAGACAGCAACTTTAACTCCAAATGTAGTAGGTTGTGCCTGCTGTCCATGTGTACGGCCTGCCATTAATGTAAGTTTATGCTTTAAAGCAAGTTTCATTAAACTATCTTCCAAATCAATAATGTCTCTCCAGATAATTTGTACAGCTTCATTTAAAGCCATCACCATACCCGTATCAGCTATATCTTGAGTTGTAGGCCCCCAATGAACATATTCTCCTAATTCATTGTCACATATATCTTTAAAATTATTCAACAACGGCATCAGAGAGTGACCTGTCTCTTCATATTTTTTTTGCATGAATTCCATATCCAAGAGGTCTACATTTGCCTTCTTTTTAAATTCAATCGCCGCTTCTTTAGGAATTATACCTAAGTCAGCTTCTACTTCAGCTAAAGCTACTTCAATATCTAACCATCTTTGCAACATTTGTTTCTCATCGAATATTTGCCTCATTTCTTTAGTTCCCCACGAGTCGCGGTATATAATCGAATCAAAAAGCACTGAAGCCATAATACACTCTCCTCTCAACATTATAAGTGAATTAAATACTGTAATCATTTCTCAAACTTTAACTCTAACTTTCACTAAGTACTTTGATATTACTTTGCAGCAAGTATATTGTTTAACTCTCTCATGTCATTAATCTGATCAAGAGAACGGCAAAATTCAAATATTTCTTCCAAAAATCCAAGAGGATAATTACTTATGTTCAATTCTAGAAACTTGTTTTTAATAAAATCCTTGCCGACCGGATTTTCAGGATCACCACGTCGATATTTTATCTCCGAAGTTATTAACTCATCATTTGACATCAATACTTCAATCCTTGTCGGTCTGCAAATTTCGAACACTTTATTGAATTCTTCAGTGCTAATAACATCAACTCTGTTCATTAATTGCCTAACAACCGGATCGAAGATCATACTGTCATGGAATGATTTAGTATTTAACTCTCCGTATGCAAGTGACACTGCTACACAAAAAGGTATGCTGAATTTTGCCTCATTTGCAGTAGTTGGATTTTGATTTCCTGCAACTTTCAATGCAATTGAATTCGTTTTCACAGTAATTCTATTGATCATATTAATGTTTTTGGAGATCTTTGTATGTACATCTAGTGCAGCATCAATTGGTGTATGAGTATGACCGCATGTTGGGTATACTTTTATAGTAGTTTCTTCGATAACATACGTATTAGGAATTCGGTTAAATATTGGCTTAAGAGAGTGTTCTTTTGTCATTGCAGCAAATATTCCCTGTTTCCCATCAATTATGCTCTTGGCTCCAACCAAACCTTCCTTTGCTAGAAGTACTGCAAAAATTCCACCTTGAGCCGCTCTACCCGGATGAATAGGTTTTGATTTTGCATGATCATTCTGAAACTCCCATAACCCTGCTGACATGGAGCCTGCATGTCCGAAAGCATGGACACACTGTTCTTTTGATAACTCAGCAATGCTCGCAACAGAAGCTGCAGCCCCAAAACAACCGATAGTGCCTGTTGTATGCCAGTAACTATAATGAGATGGATTCACACTCGCAGCTAGTCTTATTCCAACTTCATAACCCGCCACCAATCCATTTATGAAGGACTTTCCAGATGCTCTAATTTGTTGAGCTATCGCTAAAGCTGCAGATATAGTTGGAGCTCCTGGGTGGTACAAAGAATCCCTGTGAGTATCATCATATTCAACAATGTGTGATGTGAAACCATTAATGAAAGCAGCCATTGTTGCGTTATCTTGTTTACCATAACCTATCAAAGCAGAGTTCCCAAATCCCTTCTGTTCATTAAGCGCTCTCATAAGAATACTTGCTTCGTTAGTATTTGCTCCGCTTAGTGCAGACCCTAACCAGTCTAAAAACAAAAGTGAAACTTTTTCCTTGACTCTTTTATCAAGCACATCATAGGTTATGTCGTAGACATAATCGGCAAGCTTTTCTGAACTTGTCTTATTGTCCAAACTTATTCAACCTTTCTTAAAATGAATTGTAATAACACATACCAATTTCTCTACTCATTATCTAAAGTTTCCCAATCAGTCCCAACAAAAGCTATCCTATCTCCAGTGCTAACTACTGGGTTTATCCTAGTAGCAATAATATAAGAGTCCTCGTTGAATTTTGCATTAAACTCTTCATTCGAAAAATAGTGGGTTTGATAAAATTCATCTCCTCGACTTACATTCATTCCCGGCGAAACATTCATTTTAATTATTCCAGCCATATCTGCTCTTAGGAACTTTCGTGATTTTATAGCGTACTGTTTTAAGGGTTTTTTACATGGTTTTTTTATAATGCCTATTGATGCCAATAAATTCATCGTACACTCATACGCTAGAGAGACAAAACTTCCATCTATCTTTCCCCCACTTCCTACCTCAGCCATAAACGCTGGAATACCAGATTGCATGCACATAACATCTAAAGCTCCTGTAGTAGCTCCTGGAAGTTCATCTTTGCTACTACTCAAATCAACAAAACAATTTGTTTCAAGGCCAAAATCTAAAGCCATTTGTCTCGATTTATTGATAATTTCTTGTGGCAAATTATTAGCTTTTTTTGAAACTGTATAGGGGATCGCATCATAGTGAGATCCTAAAGTATGAAAGCTCAGTAGAAAGTCAGAGTGCTTTTTAATTTCTTCGAAAAGCCTATATGCTATTCTTTGTGTAAAAAGACCATTTGGGTCACCAGGAAAAACCTGGTCCATATCTAAATAATCAATATTAGAGATTTTTTCGCGATTTAATAATGCCAGCGGATTTGCAATTGGTGTAATAATAATATTCCCGTATAAGCTATTTGGCGAAATGGTTTTAAAGAGTTCCCACATGGCTTGTGAACCATTTAATTCATCACCATGAACAGCACCCGTTATCCAAAGAGTAGACCCTTGGTTTTTACCACACAACACCATTACTGGAATATACACTATGGAGCCATTAGAATAAGATCCAACCGGTATCATTTTCGATTTTTTTTCACCATTATTAATCTCAAATTCAAATATTCTCAACACTGATTTCCTCCTTCCACATTTTTTCATCCTGAAATTTTCGTTAATAATTAAAGTCTGTAGGCATCGGGCGATCTTTTATTTAAATAAGGATATCTCTTTCTCGTGTCAAGCAAAAACTCATTATCGATCTCGCAAATAATTATTCCCTCATCCTGATCAATTTTATCTAAAACCTTCCCATCAGGGTTTACAATTTGAGAGCCACCAAAAAAATCTGTATCCTTTTCTCTACCAACGTGGTTAGAGACTCCCACATAGCATCCATTTTCTAAAGCTCTCGTTCTTGAGAAGAGGTCGAGGGCGTATTTTCTTGAATCAGGTGAAAAAGCCATCGAGTACAATAATACTTCACATGACTGAAGTGCTACTGTCCGTGATATCTCTGGAAAGCTTATATCAAAACATACTAACATTCCAACTTTTCCAATAGGTGTATCTACCACCATTGTTTTATTGCCAGCAGAAAAATAGTTAAATTCATTGCCCCATAAATGAACTTTCCTATAGTATGCTACAAGTCCTTCACTATTAACCATTATTGCAGTGTTATATGGTTTCTCTTCAGTTGTGTTTAATTCTGGTATCGTTGTATAAATCCAAATTCCATTATTTTCACTTGAAATTCTTGATAGTTCCTTTATTGATTCCCCATTATTGAGGGTTTCAGCTATTTCTATAAATTTTTCATCTACCCTATAGCCTGATATGGATAATTCAGGTAAAACAATTAGATTGGCACCATTAGAAGTTGCTTCTTGTGTAAGCCATTCAATCTTTTCAAGATTTTTCTCCTTGCATCCTGTATAACTATTAAACTGACCTACGGCTAATTTTGGCATTATAACCCCTCCAAAATCCTGATCTTTGATAAAATGAGCGTACTGGTGTTCACTAAACTCAACATATTAAATATTCACATATAATCAAATTTGATATTTATACAACAACATTCCGATATGCTTTATAATGAACCAGTTGAATGTTTTCCGATACATACTCTCTATCAATGTTCTCGTCGTTCATCAAGTCAGTGCTTAGATATTTTTTATTGTCATCCGAAAAAACTGTTACAACTATCTTGTCGTATCCTATAAGGTCCATAACCATTATTGCGCCAAGAAAATTAGCTCCTGATGATATTCCAACTCCTAAACCTAAATCTTTCGATAGCTTGCGAGCCATATTTATTGCATCCCCGTCATCAACTGAAATCACTTGATCTAACCAATTTAAATCAACGATATCTGGTATAAATTCATCAGATATACCTTGAATCCTGTGTTTGCCAATTTTGCAGCCAGTACTCAATGTAGGGGAATTCTTAGGTTCCAGTGGATAGATATTCATACTTCGATTTCGCTCTTTTAAATATTGTCCCACGCCCATAACTGTACCACCAGTGCCCACGCCTGCAATAAATGCGTCCGGAGTGGCTTGTATAATATTAAATGACCTCCATATTTCAGGACCTGTTGTCATGTAATGTGCTTCTGCATTATTAGGATTTGAAAATTGCCTCGGTAAAAAACAATTCGCGTTTTCTCTTGCCAATTTCTCTGTCATTTCAATGCTCCCAACAAATCCGCCTTGTTGGTGGCTTACTAACTCAATATCCGCACCAAATGCTTTTATTAGATTTATTCGTTCTTTGCTCATCCAATCAGGCATGTAAATACTGACAGGGTGGCCTAATGCACGACCAATAGCCGCAAACGAAATTCCTGTATTGCCACTCGTCGCTTCAACGATTCTGTCTCCTGATTTAATTTCATTTTTTTCATAGGCTTTCTTCAAAACATAATATGCCATTCTGTCTTTAATACTACCCGTTAAATTGTAATACTCTGCCTTTGCATAGATCTTCATTTCTTTGCCCTTGTATTTAAAACTTATTTCGAGCAACGGTGTTTCGCCTATCATTGATTTTAAACTTTTTAGTTTGTTAATATTCAACTCGCTCATATGCTTCCTCCCGCATTAAGTTATTTTCGAATACCACTCCACTTCTCTAGACAACCTTTACTATGTTGAATCGGTCTGCACTTTAAAACTTATTGCGATAATAGTAACAAGGAATACTCATAATTAATCAGAATAGTGTCATTATTACAATTATCCAAATTTGACTAAAATTATTTTTGCACATAACCAAAACCTCATTCATATTCAAATTTCATGGAAACAAATTTTAAAATCTATTAAACTTAAATGTGTGAATATGACAGAATATATGTATTTTTTTATCAATTCTGTTATTTTAATTATACTGGTTATCTACGAAATTATGAAATATGAAATTCCACTACTCCCTATAAGATTGAGTTATATCTATACGTTATCATCAAAAAATGCAAAAAAAATAATTAAACCAGTATACTTTGCTATTATTTGACTAAGTATACTCATTTAATTATCTGGCAATTATAATGTTTACGACCGTTGAAAAAGGAATCCTAATCTCAGTTTATCTGTCATCTGTCGAAAGAGGATACCAAATTTGCATTTATAAGTCAATTTCAAATGTCACAGCGGTTGATAATTCTTATATAAGTGCATCGTTGTAATCATATATCGACACATCATTATTGAATTATGTAACCACTTGTTTTAAAAAATTCGATGAATACTTTCAAAGCATTTGAGAGGTATGCATATTTATTATAAGCTAGAACAAAGTCCCTATTAGAAATATTAGAGTCGACACTAAAATAACGCCCAATTTTGGCCAAATTACCATTTTCCAGTAATGAGAACGGTAGAAATCCCACGCCCATCCCATCAGCAATTAAAGAGTTTATAGTCTCACAGTTGTGTGATTCAAAAATAATTGTTGGACTAAAACCTGCTTGGTTACACAAATCTAACCCAACCGAACGAATTCTTCTCCCTTGTTTATACATAATAAAATTTTCATCCTTTAGACGGGATAATGCGTTAACATCTATTATATTTGCGCTAATTTCATCCTGTTTTTTGGAAAATGGATGATTATATGATGTTGCTAACACTATTCTGTCTGTAAAAAGTTTATAATAATCTATACTCGGAATTGATAATGGTAACGACATAATACATAAATCAATTTTCCTACTTACAATTAGCTCTTCTAACGGCTCTCTGTAGTCTTCAACCACTCTTATCGTAATTCCAGGGTACATTCTATGAAAATGAGGAATGACTCTTGATAAATATACTCTTTCGTAGTACGGGGAAGAGCCAACAGTAATTTCGCCAAACAATCCGTTCTTCTCATCATTCATTTTTTTTTGTATTTGACCGTATAAATTAACAATTTTCTTTCCATCTTTTATAAACATTTCTCCTGCTGGCGTTATAGAAAGTGAATTATTCTCACGCCTGAAAAAAGAGACACCCATATCTGACTCGATCTTTTTAAGTGACTGGCTTAAAGCTGGCTGACTTATAAATAATTCGTCAGCAGCTTTTGATATGTTCTTGGTTTCAGCTATTTTAATAACATACTCGATAGCCTTGATATCCAAAGTAATTCCCCTTTCAATACTATCATTCATAAAAATAATTGAGGGTGGTAGAATGTGGGCTTAGAGTTTTAATATACTATCACCTTCGCATTAGGTGATAAACAACCTAGAAGTAGTTGCCAGTTATTAGAGATAAAAGTAGGTTCTTCACCACTATTATACTCATATTTTTTCTAAGACCCACCGACTGAGTATTTCGGTTTGAAAAGGCCATTGTATCGGTGAAAACGGCCACACTATCGGTCGGATTAGGCCACCAATATCGGACTACCAGGCCGACAGATAAATTTCTATAATGAAACTAGCACATACAGTGCAAATTCATTCTAGGAGGTAATGAACGTGGTAAATTATCGAGAAATTTTGAGGCTTCGAAGTCTCAGCCACAGCCAGCGCCAAGTGGCAATCAGTTCCGGATGTTCCCGGGAAACGGTCAGTACGGTGTACAAACTTGCAGACAAACTTGGCATTGAGTGGCCTTTGCCGGAAGACTGGTCTAACGAAAAGCTTCGTGACCTTTTCTATCCAGGCGGAGCTGAGTCCAAAAGACGGATGCCTGACTGCGCTGCCATGTTTCATGAAATGGCGAAACCCGGAGTAACCCTGACACTGTTGTGGGCAGAATACTGTGAACAGTGCCATGCTGAAAAGGTTATTCCACTTAAATATACACAGTTTTGCGACCACTACCGTAAATACGTCAATACGACAAAAGCCACCATGCGGATCAAGCGCGAACCCGGTGAAATCATGGAAGTGGACTGGGCAGGAAAAACATTGTCCGTGCATGACCGTCATACCGGTGAAATCGTCAAGGCTTACATTTTTGTCGCTGTGCTACCATGCAGTCTGTACGCTTATGTGGAAGCATTTCCCAGCATGGAAAGCGCAAACTGGATTGCCGGCCATGTGAGTGCCTATGAGTTCTTTGGAGGTGTTACCCGAATGCTGGTGCCGGATAACGCCAAAGTAGGAATCACCAAACACACCAGACAGGAAGTCATTTTAAACAAAACTTATGCTGAGATGGCTGAACATTACGGTACCTGCATCATGCCGGCAAGACCTTCAAAACCTAAGGATAAGCCATCTGTCGAAGGATCTGTAGGTGTCATTACCACTTGGATCATAGCCGCTCTTCGCCATTACAAAGCATTTAGTTTTACAGACTTGAACGATGCGATACGTGAAAAACTGGATGAAATTAATCGCCAGCCTTTTCAGAAGAAACCAGGAAGCAGGCTCAGTGCTTTTATGGAAGAAGAAAAAACGTTTTTGATTGCCTTGCCTGCTTCCCCCTATGAAGTCGCTGTCTGGTCAACAGCCAACATACAACCTGAGTATACCATCACGATTGATGAAAATAAGTATTCCGTTCCTTACATCCTGATTGGTCATGAAGTGGATATTCGTACCAGCAGCAAAACCATTGAAATCTTCTTTCAGGGAAGTCGAGTAGCTTCTCATGTCAGGCGGCACGAAGTGCAGGCAGATCCAGTGATGCTTCCGGAGCATATGCCGGAAAATCATCGCAGGTACCTGGCGTATCACTCCGATAATTTTAAAGACTGGGCTGAGCAGGTCGGTCCATCTACCATGGTGGTGATTCAGTCATTTCTCACTGCCGGTAAAGTGGAACAGCAGGGCTACAAGTCCTGCAGCCGGTTAATGAAGCTGGCAGACAAACATTCCACAACCCGAATAGAGGATGCATGCTGCCGTGCACTTGCCTATACACCGGATCCGAGCATTAAAACCATTGAAGCTATTCTGAAAACCGGACAGGATCGTGTGAAACAGGAAACACAAGCTCCGAAATCCGACAGCACGTATGCTTTCACCCGTGGATCTGAATATTTCGGAGGTAAGCTCCATGACTAATCAGACAACGATCGATAAACTTCACGCCATGCGGCTGGGTGCCATGGCAAATGCTTTAGAAGCACAGATCCACGACCAGGACATCTTTACCGGCCTTTCTTTCGAAGATCGTTTTGGTATGCTGGTGGATAAAGAATGGTCTAAACGCCAGTCTACCAAACTGCAAAAGCTAATTCACACCGCCGACTTCCGTTATCCAAACGCCTGTCTTGAGGGAATTGAGTACTATCCGGACCGAAAACTGGACAAATCTCTGATGCTGCGCCTCTCAACTTGTCGTTATGTCCAGGAAGGCCACCATATCATACTGGGAGGAGCTTCCGGAAATGGAAAGACGTACATTGCCTGTGCCCTTGGAGTTGCTGCCTGCCGGAACTTCATGAAAGTCCGCTACATCCGGCTGCCGGAACTGCTGAACGATCTGGTAGTTGCCAGAGGGGAAGGAACCTTTAAGAAAACGATCCGCATGTATCAGAAAGTGGAGTTACTCATCATTGATGAATGGCTCTTAAAAACACTTTCGAGCGAGCAGGCCATGGATCTGTTTGAAATCATTGAAGCCAGGACACGGGGTGGTTCCACCATTTTCTGCACACAGTTTGATCCCAGAGGTTGGTACAGTCGTATCGGTACCCCGGATGACGGTACTGTTTCGGAGGCCATTATTGACCGAATTATCCATAACTCAATCGAAATTTTGGTGGATGGCAAATCCTCCATGCGAGAGAGAATGGGGCTTGGGGCTTCAAAAGCTTAAACCCAGCATTTAGGGCGCGAAGTGAATGGTGTTATTTCCCAAAGATAGTGCCCGCGGAGTAATGTTCATCCATATTCTTGTTCAGCTAAAAGAGGGCAACGGCCCCAAAGGGCGGGGCCTCTATGCGAGCCGGGCGCCTTGTAAAGGCAAAGCAAACGGCGCTTTGCCGGCGCCCTCTCGCATTTGGCTAAACAGGATTCCTGGAAAGATCCGGTTGTAACTGCATGAGTATTTCAAAGAACAGTATTGTGATTCCGACAGATGGTATCCCATGACCGGATTCACGGTAGTGGTGAAGCGATTAGATCATTCTTCTTAGATGGTGGCCTGGTCATCCGTCATAGATGTGGAATTGGACCGACAAGGTGGCCTAAACTGACCGACAGACTGGCCTATTTTTACCGATTATGTGGCCTAACTTGACTGAAATATCCACCGACTTATTAATATGGTCGCAATGCTAACCGACTAAAAACAAATAGCTATAACTAGGCTTTATTTTTTCAAGTTTTTCAACTCCGAAAGCTTTAAGTATATTATATCATCATACATCATTCCTTTGTAAGCTTAAACAGAATTTGCTTTAATGATTACATTTATCACCTAAACTATCGGATGGTTTTCGTATAGGTATGCCTAATAATAAATTCTACCACTCTAACCTTATTAACTTCTGTCTATTCCATCTACTCAATTATATCCAACCCTCAATAACAGTCATAATCACTGCTGAATTTTGCATTGTACTCCTTGCATGCTCCGATATCCGATAAACATGAAAGTCCATTGACTGGCTTGCTTATATTTTGGTAAGATGTTTGCAATACTTCAACTGACATATCCCATCTTTCAAAAGCATCTGCAATTTAAAACCCTAAACGTCAGGGGGTTCCTCTGCCCATTTATTGATGTTGTATGATTATCGCAACATTGGTTCTTAGGTGGAAACCCCCATCATATCCAAAAACCTTCTTGACTTAAGAAAATTCATATTGTTCAACAGATCAGCATTGAAATGGAGCTAATACATCATCTATTCTTATGGCAAAGCACAGCCGTTTTAGAGTTATTCTGTCCACCTAGAATCCCGACAAGTCCATCTGGCAATTTCACACAAAACCCAGTTTTGCTCAATCGGATCCAACGTTTTAGGAAGAAGTGACCGGATTTTATCGAAAAGAGAATAACACCATCGGGATTAAACGGAGTCAGTTGGAGAATGGAATTTCTGATAGCCTGGGAACTTTATTGCACGAATTGAAGCATAGTTGATGATTTTTTCCAAATGGTCACGGTTTTTTCTCCAGTTATTTTTCGATGATCACGATTTTGCCTGTGTTAGCTTCTTCGGCCAGGATATCGACGGAAAATGGTCCCATAGATGATTCGGTGCTTTTCGCCTGCATGTCCGACCCAGACTCATCTCACAACATGGCTATGTTTTTTCTTTTTTAGCCATTTGGGGAAGTCCAGCGGTCGGAAACTGAGACGTGCCTTTCAGCTCAACCCCGGCACCGCTGGTAGAAGCCCTGGGTACTCAAACAAAACTCACCCGGTGTGTGAGTGGTATGGGCGAACACTCCTGGTGCGGACCTTGATTTTCTGTTCATAAATTCTTTTTTCTATGCCATTCCATCCTATCCTGACGCTCTCCTTATTCCTTTTGACCGCTGAGCTTCGTAATGCTCTGGGACAGGTGATGCACGCTGTCTGCCAGCGTTTCGATTTTGCCTTCGACGCGCACCAGCAGGTAAACGGACAACACCATGGGAAACCCCACATTGGCGGCGGCGGTGAACAGGTCTTCCATTGTTTAATCAACCCTCCTTTCTATTATTAGTGTCTTGATCAGTGTTTCCGGGTGTTAAAAAGCGGGCAGGCCCGAAAGCCTGCCCGCCATGTATGTTAACGGTTCACTGTTACCTTACGCAAAATCATAATCCACCACATCCGTGGTCACGATCCGCGCACCCACCGCCTGGGTGAGGTCATAACCCCCCGGGGCAAACACTCCCAGGGTGATGATCTCATCCATAATGCCCTTGATCTCGGTGCTTTCCACCGCCTCGTTTGCATTGGGCAGTGAAATCCGCACCGTCTTGCCATCGGAATTGATGAAAATCAGCTCCATTCGTTTTGTCACACAGCAACCCTCCTTTCCATTAGACTTTGATTCGTCCATGCAACTGTGCCCCTTCAGGCATTGGCCGTTACACACATCAGACCCAAATCATGATGCTGCATGGATATGGTTTCTTACGCTTCAATCAGCTCCGTGCGGTCCACCCGGTTCACATGCTTCAGGGTTTTCACCTGGAGCATGGCCAGCTGGTATGCTGCCAGCAGCAGGTTGTCGTCCGTGGCCGTCAGTTTCACACCGCTGAAGGTACGGGAAACCAGCTGTTCCCGACCATCCACGATGGCGTTGATGAATCGCAGCTGCATCTGACAGGTCTCGTTGATCCGTTCACTCATTTACTCACCTCCCCTCCTGTATGTATCAGTCCTGTTAGAATGTAAAACTCTTCACAATGCTCGCCGGATCCACATCATCCTCTCCATCTTCAAACACCTTTACCTCAATGGGGCTTCCCTCTCTGATGACTGGCGCCGACAGGTCATAATCTGCCGGTTCTGTCTCATCCGGTTTCTTCACCTCCGCCACCGGTGTCACATCCGTGTCCCGATCCAGAAACATTCTTTTCTGCTCCTCCGGCAGATCTCCCAGGGACAGCTGCAGGCTCTTCAGGTTCACCAGCACCTCCTCGTTGGGGCGGAACTGTCGGATGGCAATTAGATTCTCGTTCTTCAGTTCAATGTCACCCAGGGCCAGGGTGATGGTCTGTTTCCAGTCCTCCCCCGTCACTCTATTCTGGATGTCAATCTTCTTCACTTTCGCAATGATGTTGGTTATGGGCATAGATTGATGTCTCCTTTCTAACCGCGCCACCGGACTGGTACCGGTCGCACGTCCACATGGGTGAAGCTGTCGTAGATGCCGATGCCGGTGAATCCTGCCGCAACCGCAAGCTGGGCCACTTCGTCCGGATGCAGGCCTGGGATTTGAATGTCTGCAGCCTCTCCAGTCAAATGACGGCTGGTGGAACTGCCGCACACCTTGGCGTTGTGACTCGGGTTGCGGTAGCCGGAAGTAATCAGCACCGGCTTTTGAGCCATATCCCGCAGCTGCTGCAGCTTCTCCAGCAGCTGGTGATGGATGGCTACCTGGTGGCTGCCGTCTTTGCACTGAAATTCTCTGAGTATGAAATTCGGGGAAATCCTGATATTATTCATCGCTTACCTCCAAGACACTATATATAGTATAAATGTTTATATATCTACCTATAGTATACTATATATAGTTTTAATAGACAAGTAATTACATATTAAAGATTTTTATAATCCTAAATGCCTAACACAAAACCCCCGAATAGATAGATTCAGGGGTTTCATTTGCTAGTCTTTTTGCTAGTCTTTTTGCTAGTCTAATGGTTAGGTTTTCTTCCCTGGGGATCGGATGAATCCGAATGGGCATCCCCATGAGAAATGGTGTTTTCAATGGTTTGAAAGGAATGAATCGGACGTTTCCACCTCTATCAGAATGGCAGATTGTCTTTGGTAAGGAAGAGGTCCCGGGTTCGAGTCCCGGCAACAGCTCCATTAGAACTATTGCGAATACTCGCTTTCACCTTTCGGCTGTGTTTGGTGAAAGCGTTTTTTCTTCAAGATAAAAGAAAAGGCCTGCGGAGTGCAAATTAGCGCACACTGCAGGTCTTAATACCTTTTGCGTATGAAAAAAGTTGTTCATTTTTAATGTTATTTACAATACCACTCAACTGATGTCTTCATGTTCTTTCTGCTGCTTTCTTAACTCTTCTTCAAGTTTTTTCTTCTCATTCTCTAAATCACTATATGCTTTCACAGAGGCATGTTCTCGTTCTTTCTGCTGTTTTTCCAACTCAGCTTCCAGCTTTCCCTTCTCACTCTCCAGAAATTTAACGCGTCGCTCCATCTCTTTTTTATAGCCTCGATCACCCTGAGAATTCATATAGTTATGGATGCTGCGAAAGATACCCAAAAAGCCCATTAACAATGCCCCCGCAAAGGCGGAACCCAATATCAGCATAAATAAAGTGAGGCTCACCTGCCCAAAAAGATAGTTCACAGTAACAATTTCATTATTGATTATTGCAATTACAGCTATTAACAAACCAACCAGCAGCGCCAATAAAAGGAATATCGTTCTCATTACTCGTTCTCCTTTCTGGTTTGTTGTACATTTATTCTATTCAGAGAAACTGATGACTTTTCTTTTTATTTTCAGATGACTATGCAGGCGGTGTTCCAATTGAACGTTGATCCTTTACTTTCAAAATGCCGTCTTCCAACTGCAGTGTGACAATTTTGTACGCATCCATTCCCCAGTGATCACGTTCCCACTCGTCTGTCTCGTGCCAAAGTGAGGCCTCGTTGTTTTCCATGTCAATTCCCAGTACATGAATCGTGTGTTCAGGTATGATGAGAAACGCCCCTACACCCATCAGTCCATCAGGCTCGGTCCAATAATAGTCAGCCAGATTCCATGCAAAAACGTCAGAAAATCCCTGTTGCATAAACTGAAAAACTGCTTCTTTTGTTCCAAATATTTCCGGTTGATCCCATAACTGTTCTTCCAAAGAATAGGCGAATCGATATGCCTGTACAATTTCATCTTCAAGTTGACTCTCGTGTACAGTGTCTGCTGGAATCTCCGGCGGCTCGACTGTTATACTGGCACCCAACACTTCAAAAATACTGCGAAAAGGTACCATTGTTCTTTCCTGTATGACCGTTGGCGTTACATCCGTCCGCAAAGTCGTCCCGTCAACAGTTGCGGTAATGGGCTTGGAAAAAACAGCTGATATCTGAAAGAAACTGACAACCATTATAATAAGAATCACAGCTGTATGCGCAGCTGGAACTGAATTTCTGTTCATTTTGTTCCACCTTTCCGGAATAACAACCAATCTTTTTAGTTTTGCTGCGAACAAAAATAACCGGCACAAAGGCCGGTTACGCTACTCACTAACCACTGTCATAAGCGTCCAAATGCAGACAATGGATCAACATGTCCAATCAAATGTTAAAGAAATACTATAAATTAATTACCCCTTCAAAATGATATCAAACTTTTATTTATGCCTGTTTTGACTGATACCCTCACCAAAAGCAGGTGTTTTTTGTTGCATCTGTGGTATAATCAGATCGTTGGTTGACCATCTTACAACTGGGATGTGATCCATTGATAACTTCACGGCGATGGCCTTTATTGATGCTCTATCTCATTGTATTTTTCATTATGCTGATCTTTAATTCCACATTTACGATTCTACCGTTATACCTGATACGACTGGGCGGAACGCCTTTCCTTGCAGGTTTGCAAACCGCTCTGTTTTTTGCTGTATCCATTGCCTTGCGATTTTATTTTGGTCCTCTGGCAGACCGCATTGGCCGTAAAACACCGCTGATGATTGGGATCGGCTGTTTCACGCTCAGTTCATTCCTCTTTATCCTGACGGATCATGTATGGCTGATTGCTCTTATTCGTATGATTCAGGCGTTGGGATTATCCGCTTTTTTGTCCAGCTCCATGTCTGCAGTGGCTGACAGAGCTCCCCAGGGTCAGGTAGGGACAGTGATGGGCACCTACCGGCTCATCAGCACGCTCTCCCTGCTGGCAGGGCCGGCACTGGCATTACAGGTGATCCATCTCAGCCATTATCGCATGTGGTTTAGCGTCTGCACCGGTGTCGGAATCTTCTCGCTTTTCCTGCTGGTGATGGTTCCTTTTCCTGCACTGGTTAAAGAAATCCATACAGGCTTCTCCGGAGGAATGTGGGGTGCTATGAAACATCCAAAATACCGTCTGGTTTATTTTGGCATTGCCGTAACGGCGGTTTCCTATGGCGCACTGCTTTCCTTCGTTTCTCTCCATATCAGTGCGGTCACTTCCATATCCAATCCCGGCATTTACTTTATCTTTTTTGGTATCGCCAGTCTCTTCTTCACTTTTCTCTCCGGTTATTTTTCCGACCGATGGGGACGGGCTGCCATTGCCTGGCCAGCGTTAATTCTGCTGGGGTTCGGTGTTGCCCTGTTGTTTTTCCTTGAACTGGGACAGATGTCTGTGCTACTTATCAGCAGCTGTCTCACCGGCATTGGCTTTAACGGCGGTCTTTCGGTTCTGTCTGCCTGGCTGGTGGATCTGGCAGATACTGCCCATCGAGCTACAGTACTGTCTGTGCAGGAAAACATCATCGATTTTTCCATTGGACTTATCGCCTTTACCTTTGGCTCTTTCACTGTTTCCACTGACTTTTCAGTCGCTTTTCTGCTGACAGGTGCCTTGATCGCCGCTCTTGGCGCTATGTTGACGTTCAGACAATCCTGTAAAACCGACTGATTCAAAATAACACCATATCAAAAAACCACCAGTGGTGGTTTTTTGTCTGCTCAATAGGATCTATTCTACTATCTGCTTATCACTTCCAGCCTGCCAACACCCATTTCAACAGTGATATCCAGCGTTGGGCTCGAAGCATCATAGTCCTCTGAAAAATAAGTGTCTCCTTCACGTCTCCAGTCGTTTTCGTTGATGGATGTTTGTGTCAATACACTCTGCGTGTGAATCCGCCCGTTGATCTCCTGCGGAAGCTCAAGTACCAGCTGTGTGGTACCTGCATTGATCGTTACTTCGCTCTCCTCCTCCGACTGCGCCAGAATCAGTGTCACATCACCGGCACCCACTTCCATGTTTAACTGTTCCAGCTCAATTTGAGACAGGTCCATGTGAGTGGACACCGCACCAAGCTTCGTATCAATTCGCCAGCGAACATCTTTATTAAGTTCGATGATTCCCCGGAATGAATCTTCATTGCCGCGCCAGTTTCTGGAGCTGGTGTCGATCGTTATTTCCTGTGTCTTGCCATCTGATGATGAATTGAGTCGATACTCTGGCTGGAACGGAAACCCAGAAACAGTAACCAATGAGTCTTCTGTTTCCTTTATGGTTAGCTGGATTGCCCCTGTATTCAGGTTTAAGATGCCAGACTCTGTCTGTGGTGTTGCCGGTATGACAATAGGCGTCCGCGGGCTTTCGTTTACTGAAATCACATGATCCCAGGGGGGTGCTTGAGGTGTGGTGATGCTGTAGCCGATAATGATGGCAAAGAAACCAATCCAGGTAATCACAGCAACAGCAGTTGACCGGTGAAAAATGGTATTGATACCGATCACCACCAGAATCAACGGCCAGAATCGCCAGAGGCTGCCCAGCGTCCACCAGTGAATAATCCCCATGTTACGCAGCAGAAAAAGAGCTCCGATGCCGATGAGAATGATCCCGGGTACCATTTTTTCGCGATTCATCTGCTTCACTTCCTTTTATTAATGATCATCACAACACCGATCAGGATTAACACAATCGGCCAGATATAACTGAAATCAATCCAAAACCATCTGAAAAAATTGCGGCTGAAAAAGAGTGCTCCGATCAGGATCAATATCAGTCCCAGCGTGATATTGTTACGGTCGCTGCTGGTTTCATTCTGTCCATTCTTTTCATTTTTAAACTCATTCGATTGGTATTCAGCTGATTCTCCTTCACTTTGTCCAGCATCCTGGTAGTCATCCTCCATCTGCTCATCCACTTCAACTATTTCAGCCGAATTATCCTGCTGTATCTGGCGGTACGTTTTCTGCTGCGGTTGTTCCGGTTCTTCTGGCATTACAATGGCGGCGATAATATAGGCCAGCAAACCGGCGCCGCCTGCGAAAGTGAATACAATCCATATCAGCCGTACCAGGGTCGGATCAATCTCAAAATAACTTGCAATGCCAGCACACACTCCTGCCAGTTTTTTATCTGTTCGTGACCGGTAAAATCTTTTTTCCATCTTCAACTTGTCCCCTTTCGATTAAAAACCAATATTTGATGAGCAATATTTGAATGGCGTTTGTTGTCACTCACTGTATACTACGCAAGATGTTTCCGTTTGTTTACAAATAAGTAAAAAACCTCCAATTATTCGATGGAGGTCTCAAGCCGATGATTCATTCCTTTTTGCGGATCATGTACATCATCGCAATATCGTCATCAAGATGTTCCAAATCCACTTTACCAAAGGAAGCCAGTAATTTATCCATGAAAGATTCCGGATGATTCAATGCTTCCTTTTCCAGTAAACGCGCATGAAGAATGACACTCTGAAACCCTTTCATCTCTTCCGGTTCCTGCGGATTTTCAAACATGCCGTCAGTGTAGGTGAGTATGGCTTCTCCCGGATTCCATGTTATGGTACGGTTTTCATAATCAGTATCATCCATCAAGCCAATTAAAAACCCATTGGTTTCGAGCATCTTCCACTCATTCGGGTCATGTGTAATCAGGATAGGATACGGATGTCCTGCATTTGCGAAAGTAATTGTATCACCTTCTACGAGTCCTACAAAGACTGAGAAGCATAAATCGGTGTTGTCGACTAAAAGTCGGAAAAAGGTCGCGTTGATTTCCTCGAGTACCGCCGCCGGATTGCCATTGGACTGGATAGCATGATTAAAAACAACTTTGAGCATGGAAGCTACCAGAGAAGCAGCAACACCATGTCCGGTGATGTCCGCAATCATAAACCAGTCTTTTGCACCCATTTCCACGAGATCAAAAAGATCGCCCCCGAGTTCATCACAGGCCATATATTTTTGATACACTCTAATCCGTTGATAATCATCCTGAATTTTTATCAGCGAACGCTGAAGGATACTGGCAATCTTCAGTTCATTTTCCAAGCGCCGGTTAATTTCCTTAAGCTTTTTTCGCTGTTCATAGAATTTTAACGCATTGTTTGCCTTCAAAGGAATAATCACTTTCATCTGTTCGGGGGTGATTGGTTTGGTAAAATAATCCATTGCTCCCAGTTCCAGGGTCTTTTTTATACTTTCCATGTCTGAAATGGCTGAGTTGACAATGACCGGAATATCACGATGCCACAGGTTTTTTCGCATATCGGCCAACACTTCAAAGCCGTCTTTCCCGGGCATCATTAAATCAAGAATCACCAGATCGATGTCATACCGTTCCAAACACTCAAGTGCCTGAAAACCATCTTCCGCGTCAATAAACGTAATGTCACCGACGGTATCACTCAGTACTTTCTTCATCAGCTTTCGGTTCACCGGCATGTCGTCAACAATCAGGATCTTTTGCATAAACAGTCTCCTCACATTTTGGTCAATGCTGCCGCAAATCCTAAACAACGCTTTTAAAAAACATGTCAGCCACTCTTCGCTTAACAGTATAATGGATAAGGTCTCCAAAAGAAAGAAATGTCCTTCCCAATTATTACACTTTTATGGTTTTCCATTTTCCTTTTCGGTAGCGGGCAGACATCAGCAAAGCTTCAATAACATATTGAGTGACTGAAATCATCCAAACAACCGTCAACGGCAGCCGGAACACAAACACAGCTAAAAAGATCAGGGGCAGACGCACGCACAGGTTTGTGATGAGAGAAATACGAAAAGGACCGCTGGTATCTCCAGCTCCTTTCAGTGCACCTGAGATAACCATGGCAATCGCGATGGGGATTTGTTCGAAAGCGCCGATGCGAATACTCCTCGCCGCCCAGTACACAGCATCTTCGTTAGTGCTGAACAAGCGCATGAACTGTTGCGGAACGACAAAAAAGAGCACCCCCACACTTCCCATGAGAAGTGAAGCCAATAGAACTGATCGTTTGGCACTTTTGTCCGCCTCTTCTGGTTTTCCAGCGCCCAGGCGCTGCCCCACCAAGGTGGCTGCCGCTACAGAAAAACCATATCCCGGCATAAAGGACAGCGATTCTCCGGCCACAGCCAGTGAATGAGCCGCATAGGAAATTGTTCCAAGCTGTGCGATCCAGAATGACGAGATCAGCCGGCTGCCTTCATTCATGGTTACTTCCAGCCCGGCAGGGATACTGAGCTTGACCAGGCTCTTCACACTTTCCGATTCAAAAGAAAACAGGCGCCTGAAA
>JAWSUW010000023.1:0-26730 GCA_033549245.1 Bacillota bacterium
ATCTGGTGACATCCCTTTGAAACAGGTCGGTATCGGATATGAATATACCTTTGATTTTCAGATTGACAATCAAGGCGGCCAATAGCTCTCTCGTACCTTTTGGTGCAGAGGCGATGAGTTCAATCCATGTTCGAATGTTTTTTACGTGATTGGAATGTACTGTAGTTTGCCATTCTTTATTGAGTTTCAAAACTCCCGGTCCTGCAAATCCAAACTCGATCAGTCTAGTGACGAAATATCTGATATGTTGTTGCTTCTCCGTATAAAGGATTTCTTTTCCGAGTGTGGAAATACAATCAAGAACGGTACTTCCTTGGGATTCCTCCAGTAATTTGAGTTCATCCATGATCACATCGATAAATGGTCTGACCTCATCCTCATTGATTTCAGAGAAGACTGATCTCAAATTTCTATTGATATCATAAAGCAAATGTTTATTGTAATGAGCCATGCCAGGAAGCCTGAGCAAATAATAAAGATAATGTATGGTTTCCAGATGGGATTCCATTCTTTGTGCATAACTCCTGAAATAACCTGAGATCTCATTAAAAAACATCAGATTTTGAAGCGATTCCCAATCTTTGGCGCTCGCATGATTTTGTCTGAGCACATAAAAAAAAGGCTTCCCGATTGCATTTAAATCTTCAGCCTGTAGTACATGAAACAGGTCGGATTTAGACGCGAACCATTCTTCCACCCGGGAGGTCTCTTCCCAGTAATTTATACTTCTTAGAACAATATCATGGGTAATTTCATATAATTGAGCTGCAAACCGCTCCACCCTGGCAATTCGATTGAAATAGGTTTTAAAATAACGTGAATTCTGAATATAAAGGAGTTCATTTTGATTCATATCCTCACTGATCATATCGATTGATCTTTGAACTATTGTTTCAGGGAACGCTTCCAGTGTGGCGAGTCTATCTATAAATTTGACCAGACATCTGATGAGCAGATCTTTCTGTTCCGGTTTGGTCACTGAAGAAAAAAGCCCTTCAAATATATCCACGAGAACTCCAAAAGCCTTTTCCGACTCATCTAGACCATCATAGTACCAAAGGTCTTCAAGACATATTTCATGCAGTGCCTCGATTACATAATTATTGTTTCTATAGGCATGATTGAGTTCCTCAACAAACTCTCTTGTTCTCTTATGAATATCCCATTTGTCTTTTGATAATTCACAAAGCCAAAGTTGATTGTCTGGAACTCTAGTGGAACCAAACTTCGTTTGCGCCAAATTCACTTCGAGTGCCTTTGATGAGAATTGGTTTGACATTTTGCCTCCAAATGCTGACTTTTGTCCGGGATAAATTTTCGCCCTCACGAGCTAGTATACCATAATCATCCTCTTTTCATACAAAAAAATATTTAAAGTTTTATTAATAGGTTCATAATTTGGGACAAAAAAAATCCCTCGCTCAAATGCAAAGGATTGCTCTACCTTATATGATTATTCTCCTGCTTCACTGGAGTAAAGTCCATCATGAAATTCTCTAGACCACATGGAAGCTTCAAAATTTAATCTTTGCAGTTTCATCTCGATGGAATCGTGATGATGTTCCACTCTGTTTTCCCAAAAAAGTTCTTCCGGAAGCTTTACATGCAGTCCCATTTCGATAGCTCTGATTGCACGCTCAATTCCATCGCTGATGTGGATCTTCTCGAAAGAGTCTTTAATAGATTGTTTTTCGTGTTCGCCCAATTTCATTGAGAATAAATTCTCAATATAATCGTAAATTGCTGCAAATAAATCCATCTTATGCATATAATTCCCTCCATAGTCATTTTTTGTAATTCTCAACCTACCTGCTTACCTAATATAATACCACAGATTGTACAGATTTTAAAACAAGAATTTTATTTTTTTATAATTTATAGTCAGTTTTCTGTAAGAATGGTACGCTGAAAACTTATGTGGGAGCCTTCAAAATTTAGGGTATAAATGATAATAGTTCCAACTAGAATGGAGGTATGGATCATGAATGCTTTTAAAGAGTCAATTGTCAGAGTATCAAAAGGTTCACTCAAAGCGTTTCAAAGATACCCTGCATCCGTTGCCAGTGCATTAGCTTTTTCCATCGTGACAATGGTCAGGATTCAATTTGATTGGCCAGAACAGGAGGCCTATAATTTCCTGTTCAACTGTCTACACTGGTCGTTTGCAGTCGGTGCAGTGTTCAGCCTTGCAACAATCACTGCGGCTCATAGCCGATACAATACCAAAAAGGCCTTCCTAACAGCCAATTTACTTGGTGTCGGAGCCGTATTAGTAACATTTCTTCTCCTGTACTGGTTTGGGGAGGCTGATATTTCAGATGCCTCTTACCGATATATGCGCATTTCAAATCTCGCATTGTCGAGAGTGACGGCTTTTATATTCATCAGTATTGTTTCTTTTATGGTCATCATAGCCAAACATAGTGATCGTTTGGATTTTGCAAAGTCGTTCTTTATGACCCATAAAGCCTTATTCATCGCATTGATATACGGCTCTGTCATTATGAGTGGAGTTTCTGGTGTTGCAGGTGCTTTTCAAGCACTTCTTTATCGGGATATGAGCGTCAAAGTGTACGAATATATCGGCACTTTGGTAGGATTCTTGTCATTTACCATTTTCGTCGGTTTTTTCCCTGATTTCAGAAAAGAGATAGATGACCCTCGAATTGAAGAAACCTCAAAACAACCCCGATTCATAGAAGTCTTGTTTGGCAATATTATGGTGCCCATTGCACTTGCTCTCACAGCAGTGCTATTGCTTTGGACCATCAGAAGCGTGGTTTCTCGAGAAACCATACCATTCGTCAGGCTCTCGGCAATTGCAACAAGTTATGCTACTTTAGGCATCTGGCTCCACATCATGTTGACACATCACAAATCGCGTCTTTCAGAGTTTTATAAAATGGTTTTCCCTTATTCAGCACTTGTGATTTTGGCTTTTGAGGCAAGAGCACTCATTATACAACTTAGTGCCTTCGGTCTCAAACCCACTGAGTATTCATTTATACTGATCTGGATTTTCGCAGTGTCCGCAGCTTTGCTTTTGATCATCAAAAAATCAAAGTCCCATATCACCTTGGCACTTACAACTTGTGTTCTTGCAGGCGTTGCTGTCTTACCAATTATAGGATATCATGCGCTGCCAGTATCAATGCAAGTCAGTCGTCTTGAAAACATCTTGACTGAACAAGGCATACTCTCAGATAACGAACTTACTCCTGCTCAGAGTGAACCTGAACTGAAGGTCAGAGAGTCTATCACAGAATCTGTCATGTATCTGGCATATGCACAGGATGCCAAACTACCGGAATGGTTCGATCGGGATTTGGGCGAGAACAACATTTTCAAATCCAAACTCGGTTTTGAACAAGTGATGCCAAGATTTGATGAGGAATATTACGGCGGTAAATACCTCTCGCTGCGACTTCCTTCTGAAGCAGTTGATATTTCAGGATTTAGATGGGCGTTTAGTCTCGAAAACTTTGAGGGAAGAGATAGTACCGCATCCTCAATAGTAAATGGTGACAACGGTAAGTACTTTGTTCAGTGGTCCATCAATACGACATCCGGGATACCAAAACTCATCATTGAAAAGGATGATCAGGTCATTCTGGAAGATGATATGAACACTTATATTGATCGCATCGCTGAAAAATTCCCACCAGGTGAATCCAGAGAAGAAAACGTGACCCTCGAGGACATGACCTATCTCATAGAAACACCAGAAATCACCGTATTGCTTGTCTTCAACAATATTGAAATCAATTCAGACAACCAAAATGACAAAATCAATTATTGGATCAATATGAACATCCTTTACATGAAAGAAAATTAATCAAAAATAGAAAAGCAAGATCAGACTCGTTATTACAACAGAGCCTGATCTTGCTTTTTTTACTAGTGCATCACATTTCAATAGTGTTTCCACCGAGCATCTCTGAGACCCATTTGTGGCAGGTCACAAAAATAACTTGATGCCTCAATGCATGATTCTGGATCATTTCAATGGCCTTTTGCTGTCTGTCTTCATCCATATTCACCAAACAATCATCGAGGACCGTAAGTTTTTGAGTATCTCCACCGAGTTCATCGATGATTGCCAATCTGAAAGCGAGAGCAACGCTGTCGAGAGTTCCTGAAGACAAAAGTTTGGTTGGAAGCATTTTATCTTTGTTGCCAATCGCCACATCCAATCTTTCATTCAGATCGATGAAATCATATCTGTTCTGGGTGATCATGGACAAGTTTCTCATAAAAGATCGTTCAAGGCTGCTGTGTGAATCTTGCTTGAACTGTTCAAGGATCTCTTCAAGTTTTTCCATGATTGTTTCCAGCTGCTGTGCTTTTTTTATATATTGGTTCATTTTTTGAGTTTCGTCTTCATAACTTTCATAGAATTCCTCTGAACTTCTTTCAGGCAGTTCAGCTAAAACTCGTTCTGCAGCAATTTCCAGTCTGTTGATTTTCTCACTGAGGTCATCTCTAAGCCTTTGTGTATTTCTGATTTCTGATAAGTATTCTTCAACTGTTGAAAACTCTTCAGGTAGTTTACTGAGTTCAGACAGTTCGGAATTCAGTCTTTTTTTCTCCGATAAATTCTCACCGAGTGTAATGGCGACATCATCATGTGTGGAGAACTTACTTTGCCACTGATTCAAGAAAAAATCACACTGGGCTTTATTCTTCTCAAAGTCTCTGATTTCATTTTGAATTTCAATGATGGATGTTTCAAGAGTTTCAATGGTTGGAAGCGCCATTTGGTCGTACTCACTTTTCTTTTTATCGAAATCCACATCATCACTAAAATCAGGAATCTCTTTCACTTGCTTTTCAATACTTGCAAGTTTGATTTCGATTGCTCTGGCTTGAGTGTTTTTCAATTTAGCATCCTCTACAGAACTTGCACCGAGCTCGATCAATTTATCCTCTAAAGCGCTTGTATTTTGTCTAAACTCCTCTTTCACCTTTGTGAAGTCTATTTGATTGGACTGAATCTCAAGTGTGACCTGCTCCCCGATTTCGAGCTTCATATAGGCATTTGTGGTCCACGTCTCTCCAACAGGTACCTTAATACTGTTTCCATAGACATCTGTCACGACCGCAGGATGGTTCGATTTCAAAAGCTGACCTGCGAGTTCTGCTGATTTGAGTTTTACATCTGCTGAATGGATCGCTTTTTCCAGTTTTTCCAATTTGGCAACTTCTTCATTTGTGATTTTTGAAAAGGCATTCAGCTCATTTCTCTTCTTTTCGATTTCCAGATTGAGTGACCTTTTTTTCTCGTATGCTTTATATTCAAGCATGAACTTTTCATAGCTTTTGACTGCTTTCAATTTTTCCTGCACATTCACAAGTCTGATTTGAGCTTTCTTCATGTGCTCATCGGCATTGGATTTGTCCGCTTCCATCGCCGGCCATTTCTTGTTCATTTCCAGCAGTTCCTTATTCTGATTTTCAATTTGATCCAGTTTCCCCTTCAACGTTTGATGCTTGATGACATCTGCTTCAATGCTTGCTATGGCATCCAGTCTGCTGACCAGTTTCTTCTTTTCCTCGCTGAAAGCTTTGATTTCAGCCTGTACCCTTTCAAGTTCTTTCTCGCGTTCTTCAGTAAATTTCGCTTCATATGCCGATCGTTCCGCTTCGTAATGATGTCCAAGAATCAATCCAATTCTATTCTTGTGTGGATTCTGCCATGATTTGTTGTTCATGGGTTTTTCTTTTTCCATATCCCAGTTGCTGGTCAATGACTTATATTCGCTCTCAAGCCTACTTTTGTAAGCTTCAACAGACAATCCTTCTAAATTCATGGATGCATTTTTCAACAGCTGGCTGATGGTTTGAACCGTTTCAGTATTTGCTTTGATGTCTTCGAACAGTGCTTTGAAAGCTTCCTGTTTCGAGAACATCACATTGGAATATGTGCCCTCACCGTAAACAAGATAACCCTTCATGATTTCTTCTATGGCACTTTGATCCAAAATTTTCGTCCCCTCTTTTTCAAGAGATATTTTGGAATCGGAAGAGTGCCACAATTTATGGAGTTTGTACTCTTGTCCTTCTGCTTCAAATGTGATGGCGCATTCTGCGTGATCACCGCTTTCATAAGGAAATGCCATTTCAGCGAATCTCTTGTCTTCTACTTTTTTGTTTCCTATTCTGGTGCTTGTAAAGAGTGACGCATATAGTGCTTCCATGGCCGAGCTCTTGCCTGCTTCGTTACGCCCGACGATGACATTGAGACCGTCACCAAATTCAATGGTCTTATTGTTGATGCCGGCAAACTGGACAATATCAAGTTTTTTAATCATTATCCATCACCTCCATCATGAGCTCATAGGCCAGATGAGCTGTTTCACCATCTGACTCGTCGATGAGTTTCATCAATAGCGCGTATGGTACAGAATCTTTTGTAAAGGATTTATCTATTGTTTCTGAAGTGAACTTCGGCTTCAGTGCCATTTCATTGATTTCTACATAGGCGAATTTTTCCTCCATGGCATTGAGCACTTCATATCTATTTTCATAGTGGTCTTGATCAAGATATCCATCTAGGTGAATCCTGACAATGAGCTTTTCCAAATTTTCGTTTGCAAATGGTTTCAAAAGCTCAGTTTCATTCAATTGGTCATTGACTTTCAGGATGATGTCGTAAAATTTATAAGTGCCAAGTCTTATTTTTTTTGCATGTATATTTTTGCTGCGGTCTAGTTTGATATACCAACCAATGCCATCAAAGCGATAGTTCAGACCATCCGGTTCAGGGGTACCAGCATTGTAGACCCTATCGGTCGTAGTTTCCTGACTGAGCGGGTATGGGACATGTGTATGTCCGATGAGACTAAGATCCATATCAAGTGACCCAAGTTCCTGAAGGGTCATAGGAAAATATTCATTGTGAAGATCCGGAGAAATTTCTTTGATGGATCCATGTGCCAAGAGGATGTTCATTCTATTTTTATCGGGGTTTATTGTCTTAACCCATCCAATGTTGTTCACCTTGCTGTGCTTGCTGTCACAAGGTGAAGCGTAGACGTCCACTTCTATATCTTGGACTTCAAAGGAATAGACTTTACTTTCGTTCATAAGGACGCAATTGTCCGGCATGCTATCGCTGAAAGTTTGCCATAACTGCAATTGCTGATCATAATAATCGTGGTTGCCTGGTAAGATCCAAATATAATCGCCACTGAATGCCCCCAGAATTTCCGTGACTCTTACGACATCTCGTTTTGCTACTTTGATGGTTTCAAAAATATCCCCTGTGATCGCGAGCACATCACATTTCAAGCGATCAGCTTCAACAACAGCATTTCTAAGGGCTCCAAATCTCGATTCTATGAGATTAGCCCTTAAATTATCGGGATATCTTTGGAACTTCATGCCAATGTGTATGTCTGAGATATGAAAAATTTTGATTGCCATGTTTACACTCCTTATATTAACAAATCACGTAATCCCCGTGCTTGCATCCAATAGCTCCAGCGATGGATTTACATTTTGCCCTCAGCATGAACACGATCCGATCGTCATTCAAATCACTGAGTGTCTCATAGTTAGCCTGTCCTTTGGATAAAATGAGATCGGCTGAATGAAACTGTTCCAAAAACGACTCTGAAACAAGCTCCATTATAGTCCCTTGCGCAGCCAGACCATTGTCGATCACCTTGACAAGCTTTGTCATTCCTACATCTAAGGCATCTTCCATTGTGGCATCATTGACTATCGGACCACCTTTGACCACGTATGTGATCTTGTCCATTGGCATTTGTTCCACAAGTAATTTGTCGAATACGATTTCTCCGGCATTGTCAGTAATGATCATAATACTCTTTGCCTCATTGATTCGATCCCAAAGCGCTTTTGTAGTCATTCCGAATAATTCTGCCTCTATGCTCCCCTTAATTGACCGTTCCACTTTTTGCCTGTCGATATGAATTCCGAGTCCAAAGTCGATGACATTGCCTGCAATCGACAAACGGCATGCCATATCAAACGGAAATTGACTATCAGTGATTTTATCACTAAGGTCCAACTCTTCAATCAAATCTTCAGCGATGGAGTTGAACTGAACCTTGAATGATTTATAGGGATCACAGTTGCCTGTGACTTCTTTGACATAATTATGGACTTTCATAGCCAAATATGGAGCAGTTTCTTCAAATGTGATCTCACTGAGCTCTTTCAGTGCAAACCTTAAGATTGCTTCCTGTGTCTTTTTATCCTCCACCAGAAGCTCCGATATTTCATTCGCTTGTCTCACCAAGCAAGGGATACATTCATGTTTGACCTTCAATTCTGCCTCCTGATTGTCTAATTCTCTAATGGATTGTTGACCACGCCCATGAACAGATTGGCACCGGTTATTTCATCTTGTATGACAAGTAAAAACGGATGATCACATTTGAACTCAATCGGTTTGTCAGGCACTGGCATGGCACTTTCAGCAGCCATCTCGATGACTGTCACAGCAGCGGCTTCTGTGCCTTCCTCATCTACGATGATTCTTGCGTTTTGAAATATGTTGTTGATGAAGACATTGCCTTCCGGTGCTACGACCAGTTTCGAAAAATCTGCATTACTCCTATCGAATGGTAGTGTCATGCCCATACTGATTAAAATTTCTTTCAGATTATTATTGGTCTCAAAATCAAATTTCGGAAAAAAAAGGTCGACTTTTTTAGTTTCAAAAGAATCATTATCGATGCCGACTACTACATTTTGAGCAATTTCATCTGTGAAAAACGCGTCCAGATGCTCTTTTGGCAAGTAAACGAGCATGCGTAGGTTTCCATGATAACCCATCGATATGATTTGTGCAGATTCGGTCTCCATATAAGGATAATATCCCATATTTTTCATCATGTCGACATCCACTTTAGAGCCATCGCTCAGATCAAAAGACATTTTACTCGTAGCGCTTTCAGTAAACTCGTTGCGCCAATTTCCTTTGAAATATAGTGTGTTTATGAGAGCTGCAACAGTTTCCGGATCAAATTCTTTGAAAGTGTCTTTCATAAGTCCCTTTGTTTTGTCTTCCACCCATTTATTCATCGAATCTACTGTTTCAGTCGAAGTGAAATCGGCTGTATATACGTCGGAATCATATTCTCTTTTGAGTGAATCTACAAAAGGTTGTTCAGGAGCGAGGTCCTTACGCACCCACAGTGAATTCGCAATGTTTAAAATGGCTCCTGGATTTTCTTCAGTGGAACTAGCTTCCATATGGTTATAGATGTTCATCACTTCATTGTATGCGCTGTTATCCAGCGCTCCTTCGTAATTCAAAGCGCTGAGGATCTGGTTTTGGGTCTCGCCTGCTGCTCCATTTTGAACCATAGCAAGTGCATACGAAAGGCTGATTGGCGACATCAATTGATTCACATTCTGATTTTTATCATAAATAATCTTGAAAACTTCAAATCCGGTCTGATTGGATTTTGACATGGCATCTTTCGCATTTTGAGATGCGGTAGCCCTCAACCCCTTAAATTCAATAGTCTCGAATCCAACATCAGCCTTAACCGCCTTGGCACCATCAAGTACTGGTGCGCTACATCCTATCATCAATATAATGGCGATAATAATCAATATTGTTTTTTTCATTTCACTCGCCTCCACTGGATTTGTCACTAAATATACATTATCTATAGCGTTACCCAAAAAAATCGGTTAAAATCTAATTGAGGTGCTGATTATGTATAATAACACAAACATCGAAAAACTTTTGGAACAATCAAAATTACTCGCCACCCAAAATCCTCAAGAATCCTATGATCTCGCTAAAAAAGCAATGGATCTGTCCAAATCGACACATAATCCTTTATCATACGGTTACTCTCTTTTTCATATGGCGTATGCTTGTAGAGTCATGTCAGATTATTCGAAGGGACTTGAACTTGCGTTTCAAGCTCTCGAAATATTTAATAAGCATGACAATACTATTGGGATATTGAAAGCCAGCAATATTATTGGAATCATATACTTTTACTTTGGAGCCTATACCGATGCTCTAGATTATTTCATGACTTCGGTTTCCAAAATTCACAAAGACACGGATCCAGGACTGGAATCCTCACTTTACAATAATATTGGCGAAATCTACAGAATGGCTGAAGATTACTCGAGTGCCATATTCTATTATGAAAAAGGTATTGAAATATGTGAAGCTCATGGACTGGAGTCCAATGAGGCTGTAATTCATCTCAACATTGGTGAAATCTTTTATCGTCAAGAAAAATATGATGCGTCATATGATGAGTTGATGAAATCCTATTCGATTGTCATGAAGCATAACGATATGATCAATCAAGGTGAAGCTGAAACCAAGCTTGGTCGAGCAATGCAAATGAAAGGTGATTATAAAGCAGCTGAGATCTATTATAATTCAGCGCTCGAAAAAATAACACATGTGAACAACAAATTCTATTTGGTAGAACTGCTCATAGAAATGGCCAAACTGGATGAACTGACTGGAATTAATCCACTGAAAAGGTGGAATGAGGCCCTGGAGCATGCCATAGGCAACAAACTCGACAACAAAGTATGTATGATTTACAAATCGCTTTCAAATTATTATGAACGCAATCAAATGTTTGAAAAAGCACTCACATATCATAAGGCTTATCACGTCAAAGAGAAGGAAATTGATGCGGTCAACTTGTCCAAACGCCTTGAAATCCTATCAGTCGAGTTCCAGTATTTCAAAGAAAAGGAACGGACAAAGAAAATTGAGCTCTTGACCAATAAACTTGAAGACGACATCAAAGCCGCCAATGAGGAGCTCGACCAGTTGATGGCCATTAACACAACACTGCAAAAGGAAACCTTGATTGATGATTTGACTCAGCTTTATAATCGAAGAGGAATCGACAGGATGTTCTCTTCTCAGATCAATGAAAGCGGTTTGGTCTCAGGTGTGATTTTCTTCATCGATATCGATCATTTCAAGACTTACAATGACAACTTCGGACATATCCAAGGCGATGTCTGCCTTAAAACCCTTTCCGATAACATCAAGGCAATTGTTGGAAACATAGGTTTTGTAGGTCGCTATGGTGGTGAGGAATTTCTTTGCTTTATTAGGGTAGACTCTTACAATAAAGCCTTATCATATGCAGAAAAATTGAGAACTACCGTTGAATCCCTATCCATCCCTTCACTCGAAGGACTTTTTCCTACAAAAGTCACGATTAGCGTAGGAGGTAGTTATGGTCAAATCAATACAGCGAATCTTAAGCTCTTTACAAAGCTTGCTGATGAACAACTCTATAATGCAAAAGACAGTGGAAGAAATAAGGTCATTGTCGTGGAAGTGAAATAAAAGCCATGGGACTGATCCCATGGCTTTATTTTTGTTGTATTACTTAATTTCTTCTTTCATGTTCCAAGCTTCTACCAAAGAATCAATAAAGTATGAGTGACCATCTTGTAATGACATAGTTGCACTTGTTGTAACGTCTACCAACATTGCAAGCTCTTCTGCTGTAAATGTAGCAGTTGTAGCCAAATCAGATTCAGTTAATTTTTCAGGGTATGCCACTTTATATGGTCTACCGTTAGCATCTGTGTATTTATTGAACCATGCAACAACTTCATCTACTGTCATGCCTTTGAAGTATTCTTCAAAGTAATCCAGTTGAACGAACCACTCATTTTTGGTCAAGTTGTCCGCTGCGCCTTTAGAAAGAAGATGCGTCATGTCATATGCGTAACCTTCTTCTCTTTTTGATTCCCATTCCAAGACAGCTTCTACAGCTTCATCTAACAATGGTTTTTCAATAGTGTTGTCCATCCATTGGAACATTGAAGTTGTGACTTCCATGACGTCCCATTGAATGTCAACGATTTTGCCTTCGCCATCAAAAACAGCGCTTGCAGATGTAACATTAAGGTTGTCTTTTTCTCCGCCCCTAAGTCTATAGTTTGAAACCATACCTAGACCGAGGTAGTACTTTTGACCTTCTGCAGCTGCAGGTGCAGGTGCAGTAACAGCAGTTCCAGCTTTTACGATCAATACGTCCCCAACGTAAATCATGTTGGCATTTTTCACTTGTGGATTGAGTGCAACCATCTCAGCAGTAGTCAAACCATGGTCCTTAGCAATCTTCCAGAAAAGGTCACCACTTTTTACTGTGTAAGTGACTTGACCTTCTGTAGCTACAGGAGCCACGTTGACATCAGTAGTCGCTTTGGTAGGTGTTTCTGTCTCAGTCCAAGTTGTCGCAGATGTAACCACGTCAACTGCGCTTGTTGCAACAGCTACCCCTGGTGCTGTCACGATTGTCGTTAAAAGTAACGCGACCATTGCAAGTGCTTTAAATCTCTTAGCCATAAAAATACCCCTTTATAATATTTTTATACAGAATTTTTCTCACAAACACTCTCACGTTGTGTTAAATTAAAGACAAACATGCGCAAAAAAAACCTCTGTACATTCTTATTGTATCAGAGATTTATTAATTTGATAACTAAATTATATAATTCCAGTAATAAATTTTCAAAAAACTCTAACGATGTTCTCCCATGAAGAAAAGTGCCACTGTTCCTGGTCCGGTATGTGCACCTACCACTGTGCCTATACTGTTGATTTGAACCTTTCCATTTAAGTTTGGAAATTTCTCTTCAATCTGATTCGCCACTTGACGTGCATCATCATAACATGCTGATTGAGATATGAAGCACTTTCCGGAATAGGCAGTGCCGCCTTCGGCATATTGCTCCATTTTTTTTACAATTCCATTGATGGCGTGTTTCTTTCCCCTTATTTTCTCATGAGGAGTCAAATGACCTTCGTGATCGACTCTTAAGAGCGGACAAATATTGAGCAGTGTGCCCACCATTGCCGCGGTTGGGGATATACGTCCGCCTCTTTTGTAGTGTGTAAGATCGGTTGAGAAGAACCAATGTTGAACCTTCAGTTTATTTTCTTCGAGCCAATCGCGTAGCTGATCAATGGTTTCGCCCTTGTCTTTTAGGTCTGCCGCTTGGTCAATAAGTAAACCGTATCCTGAAGAAGCTCCTAAAGAATCTACAATGTGTATCTTTCTATCAGGATATGTTTCCAAAAGATCAGTTTTTGCAAGGTTTGCCGCATTATATGAACCAGATAGACCCGACGAAAACGAAATATGTAACACATCTTTTCCAGCTTTCAAAATCGGTTCAAAGAATTCTATAAATTCTCCAACATTGACCTGGGATGTTGTTGGCATGGCTCCTTCTTCAATTCTCTTGTAATACTCATCAAAGGAAATGGTCTGTCCCATATCATCCAAATGGTCCTGACCATCCATAATATAATGGAAACTCGCAAAAGGAATTTCCCTTTTTTTGAAATACTCGTAAGGCAGGTCTGCAGTTGAACAACATGATAGTATATACTCTGACATAATCGTGCTCCTTCCAGCTAAATTGGTAAAGTTCGGTCCTAATAATATTTTAACAATTTTGATGTGATCTGTCGATGATTATCGAGATAGTGCTTTGTTGTTATTTAATAACAATATTCTTTTTTTTGAACCATCAGCATATTCAAATGTGACATAATGATATTTTGCCACAATGAGTTCCACTCTTTCATAAGCTTGATTGTATGGTGCTTCAATTTCACCAAGGAAATTGTTCACCGCAGCCAATAGCATATTGGTCGGTTTATGGAACAACTTACCCACCATCCTGTCTTCATGGCGATAGATTTTCACATCCTCAATGGTTCTCAGAGTGTTTATGATTTCTGCAAAGTCCGACATAAAAATTCGATTCATCTCTTCATCATCGAATTGAATAAAAGTGGTGTGTTCGCCTTTTGGAAATGTGTCCAGTAAAACCTCCAACTTTACGTTTCTAAACATATGTCCTTGACCTTCACAACTCTCACATGCAATATTGCCAGTGCCAAGACATGTCGTGCAATTTATTGTGCCTGTACCTTCACACGTTTTGCAATTAGTCGATACTGTAGATGGGTTTTCAGTAACCATAGGTTGAGATGCGATTACGCCTGCTCCTCCACAAGTATTACACACGGGGCCTTTCTCAGTAATTTCAAGTATTCCTGTACCTCCACATAATGCGCAAACTTTTCCACTTCCTTCGCAGTTGTGACAATAGTCTTCTTTAATGACTCCTTTGCCTCCGCACACCTTGCAATCTACTTTTTCATTGCAATCGCACTCGACTTCAATCACCTGACCTGGTTCGAACCCGGTACCACCACATTCCTTACACTCTATAAGCTCCTGAATGGGATGTTTTTCTTCAACGTTCTGCTTGATGACACCAGCACCGTCGCATCGATTACAGATCACATTTTTTTCACCGTCGCACGCTGTACAAATCACTTTGCCATATCTACAAAGTGGATTGATGCATGGCACTCTTTGAGCTTTTGAATAAAATGTCATCTGCTCATTTCGAATAGTCTCATTCACTGAAAACTTTGATAGGAATGAACGGATTTCCTGATCAATTTCTTCATCGGTTTTAACATTCGCTCTACTCTGGGAGAGGGTATTTTCCAAGTTTTCAATTTTTCTGACACCAAACCGTTCCACTGCCAGCAAAACACCTTTAACTTGATCGATATTTTCAGGTTGTTGGTCTTCATCAATCATCCCTTCTGCTTCAAAAAAATCCACAGTGAGGTCCTCTATCAGATCATAAGAATCCAAATTTAGTTCGTCGACAAATAAAGCCTCTTGATCTGCACCTTCTATGGGTGTTCCACCGAAATGAATCAGAACATTTTTGATGATTTCTTGATTCGGAACACTTGAAGTGATATTTGCCATCATACCGAGTTCAACATCAGCACCTGCATGAAGTGCAATCACAGTATTAAAAAAATCCCCATTTTTAATTGCAGTAATCAGTACTTTGGTCTGGTCAAACTGAAGTCGATCCCATAAGACCAATTTTGAAAGTGGTCCATATACACTCTTATTTGTTGCAAGTGATTCAATATGATCCGGTTTGATTTGATTTTTGAGTATAAGATGAACCATCAACCTCATTCCAGACAAAATAAACCCGAGGGTGATAGTCACCCACGTGCTCATGAATATAAAAAGGAGCGATACAATTAATGTGATAGAGATTCGCATATTTTTCATTGTGTTACACCTACTTAACATTTATTGGACTGAAATAACTTTTAGTGGTAAAATGATAACATTATTATTGGTTTTAATACCCTATGATGTTATACGTAACCAGAGGAGTTTTTATGGGATTTTTGCGCCAATTATTTCAAGAACATAGAAACACCAAAATAATGTTGTTTGTTTTGTTGTTTTTCATATCATTAACCGGTTTTTATCGACTCAATCAGTTGAGAATCACTGAACTTGAAGATTTAATGGAGAATATGATTCAATCTTTTGTCGTCTCCAGCGCTGATGGCATCAGTGTAGGGTATTTTCAGTGGGACGATATGTATGATTCCATCATAGAGTCGGATGATTCATTTTTGGATCATTACAAACACGATCTTTTGTCAACATTTTCGATAATTGAGGAAATAGATCTCATTGACATGTCTTTTGATGGTTCGGAGTTATATACTGTTCATGCTGAAAATCAGGAGCTGTATTTGTATTTCGGTATATTTGATAGCGATGTTGAACAATTTATTGATGACAAAATGGTTCGAATTAGTTTCAATCACAATTCGATTTTGGATCACGCATTTATGAATGGTGAAGTCAATTTCAGTATCATTATAAAAGATGGCGATAGCATCAACAGTATTCACGTAACTAGCAACGACAACATTTTAAATTTTTACCATTTTATTAGTGCTGTCATGATTGGCATTTTAGGCATTTACTTTCTTAACTCATTTAAAAACTATTCCATCAGTTCACATTATGAGATAGAAGGACTAGCCAACATCGTCATGCTGCTTTCAAAAAAAGATGCTTACACAGCTGAGCATTCAGCGGATGTCGCCAAATATGCGAAAGCCATCGCTTCCTCCATCGGTATGACCAGAAAGCAACAGAATACATTTGAAAAAGCAGGCTTTTTACATGATATCGGTAAAATCGGTATTTCAGAAACCATCCTCAACAAAACTGGCAAACTGGAAAAAGAGGAATTTGAAGAGATTAAAAAACATTCCACCATTGGTTATGAAATCGTCTCCCAGTTCCCAAACCTGAGTGAAGTGGCAATCATCGTGAAACATCACCATGAACTCATGAACGGCTCTGGTTACCCAGATGGACTGAAAGGAGATGAAATTCCTTTTTCGTCACAGATTCTTGCGGTTGCAGACGTCTACAGCGCAATGACTACAGATCGCCCTTACAGAAAAGGATATTCCAGTAAAGCGGCTTTTGAGATCATGGAGAACATGTCCTTGAATCAAGAACTGGTTGCGATTCTAAAACAACACGAAAGAAGCCACCTCATTTGAAGGTGGCCTTTTTATATCAGAGAGGTCATCTCTTAATGGATCCCTGTGATTTTTTCTCTAAATTCAATAATCTCAGCATCATTTTTGAACAAGTTGAGGTAGCTGCAGACCGCTATCGAAAAGTCTACAAAAGCATACCCTTTAGCTGTGATGATATTTTCATCCACGACAACCCTTTGATCTCTGTAATAGACCCAATCAAACGGGTTGTCCACTCCAAAGACAGATTTTTGCTCGTTGCTCCACGATTCGATACTGGTAGTATATCTATGTGTCCCGAGAACCCCCGACACAGCGAGCATCCATGGTGCGGCACATATTGCAGCAATAAGCTTTTGATCATCATTCAGCTTCTTGAGGAGGCTTGAAAGCTCATGATTGGTGCCGAAGTGCCATCCTCCCGGTATGATGATGCCATCCACTTTGATTTTGCTATGTGTAAAATCCCCGATGGTCATCTTTGGCAAATAAGCGATGCCACATTTGCTCGTCTTAACAGTCAAATCCGATGAGATGGTGATGACTTCATAGCCACTGTCCACTCCCAGCATATGACACAAAAGTGTCACTTCAAAATCAGCCATGTCATCGTAGATGTAAACTAAAATCTTCTTATTCATGAGTCCCTCCATCTATTGATCCTGCAAATTGAAACTCTATCACTATTATTATGTCCCTCAAAGACTAAAAAACTCTGAATTTATCCTTAAATTTTCATTATATTTAACACGATCTTCAAGAAACGCTAATTCAGATTTGACATTTCAGTGTTACAATCAGAGCAACAAAGGAGGTAACACAATGATCAATACAATAATTTTTGATTTCGATGGAACAATCATCAACACAAATGAACTTATAGAAGAAGGACTCAATCATTTTTCGTTTATGCATAGAGGATACCGTTTCACAAAAGAAGAAATACTCGAACTCACCGGGAAACCACTTGAAACTCAAATGGCTGCCGTAGACAAACAGTTGAGCAAACTTTTGGTGGAACAGTTCAAAGTGTGGTACAGTAATTACCACAATCAAAAAACATCCGCCTTCCCGGGTATGATAGAATTACTTCGATTTCTGAGAGGATTGAATCTCAACCTAGCGATTGTTACAAACAATAGCAGGGCTTCTCTTGAAATGGGACTCAAGCATTTGGGAATAGAGGACTTATTTCATATGACTCTAAGCCGTGATGAAGTAAGTGCTACAAAACCTGAACCAGATGGTCTTATTGAAGTCCTGAACAAGTTTGAAGTCCATCCTCACGAAGCAATATTCATCGGAGATACCGATAACGATATTTTAGCTGCAAAAGCAGCGGGTGTAAAAAGTGCCATGGTAGCATGGACCATACTCGACGAAGAGTCCATCAAAAGACTAAACCCTGACCATATCCTCAATGATCCCCCTCATCTGTTGGAAATGTTGAATCATTCGGTTGAAGCTGCCTGATGGCTTCTTTTTTTGCATTATAGTATTTCCACAGTACCTTGTCCACCATCCACTTTCACTTTGTCACCGGTTTTGAGTTTAATAGTGGCATTGCCACATCCCACGACAGCGGGAATACCCAGTTCTCTCGCCACAATTGCCGCATGGGAAAGTGGTGCACCAATATCTGTGATGATTGCGGAAGCTTTGGGAAAAATCGGTGTCCATCCGATGTTAGTTGTAGATGTCACTAAAATTTCACCCGCCATTAAATGGTGAGCGTCTTCAAATCGGTCAATGACCCTGACAAGTCCTTTTACACGTCCCGAAGCTCCGGGATGCCCAGTAAGCAGATCAGTTGCGTCCATTTCTTCAGCTGGCATTGATGCATCAAAGTAATCAATTCGTCGATTCGGATCATTTGCCCATGCTTCTGGATTGAACCTACCCTTAATCACTGCTGGAAATGCAGGTAAACTCTTGTACTTTTCATAATTCATACGTCTCATAGGTATGATATCCTTATTGAACTCGCCACTTAAAAGCATGCTCTCCACTTCATCGATGTAAAGCAAGAATACATCTTCACCAAGACTATAAAACTGCCCTGCCCTGAGTGCGAATAACCTGATCAACCTATAGACCCTCACAAACTCCGAACGGCCTCTTTCTCTTAAACCTGCTGCTTCAGAAGCATCTTTCAGTTGTTTTTTTAGCCACATGATCTTGTTGGGATATCGTTCAATAAACCTTACAAAAGCATCATCAAATTTTTTGCGCTGATTATTGAGCAGCAACTCGACATCTATGTCCATTGCTTCATATTCCCTCACTTGATGTTCAATCCATTTTGGATTATCTGCGTCCACCGGCAAACTGAGTTCATATTCATGTGCCCCGCGATGACCATATTTCAGTGTATATTGATCATTGGTCATCTCACCTGATAGTACTTTTGAAATACCGGTCACTGGTCCAAGGCTTTCCAGTTCCTGCTCGCCTCTCAGATTAGACATTAATATGCTACAATCCTCCGGACCGACCATTTTAGTGAGTTTCTTATTCAGAGCCGTGATTTTCGGTATGCCTATGGCTGCAGCGCCGGCGCTTAGCCAAGCCTTCAAAACATAGGGTTTGAGCTCCTCTAACCATAGATTCAGTAATTTCTCGGGGCTTTCTGCATTTTCCAGTTTAAGTTTCATTTGCTTATGCCATTCAGGGGTTCCATTAAAAAAAGGTTTTAATGTCTTTGAAGCATTTCGCGATGCTTTACCAATGCTTAATGCTTTTGGGACCATCATTTTAAGAGTTTCACTTCTACCCATCGGATGATTCGGCATGTTCATTCCTTTGGGTAATTCACCGTAAAGATCAAATATCATTTTCTGGGCACCTTTAGAAAATGGTCCAAGTATTGATTTAATGACATTTATACGTCTACTGATGTTCATATAGGGTCTGCCATAGATGTTGCCAGAAAAAATATAGTTATCCGGGATAAAATTTAAACTTTCGTCAAGTATTTTACCAATAGACCATGTGAATGGTGAGTACACATCTGGAATTGCTTCTGAAATATTGGTGTTGATCCAGATTTCATTTCCCATGTTAGTATAGTTGACATCATATTCATTGATGTTACCAGGTGAAAGTGTTGTTATCGGCCTAGACTGCAAAATATGAAGTTTCCCCTCTGCAATCGCCCATTCTATGTCTTGTCCACTCCCCAATAGAATCTCGATAGCAGTTGCTTGTTTGTACAGTTGGTCTGCGTATGTTTTCAGTGTTTCCGGACCATCGTATTTACCTTTTGGACGATAAAGCATAAAGGCTTCTGCGTCTGATTCCCCGGAAACCAGCTTTTCTCCATGTCCCAGCACATAATTTCCGGTCATACTCTCAAAACTTCCACTCACTGGATCCGCTGTGAACATTACACCTGATATTTCTGATGGAATCATTTTCTGAACAATAATCGCCATGTCATGGTTGGTCTCTACTTGTTTTGTGATGGTATACGCATTCACGCGTTCTGAATTTCTCGATTCATAAACGGTATGAATAGCCGCTTTTATTTCCTCATCGCTCGATTGGTTTAAAACGGTTTCGAACGCTCCTGCAAATGATGCGGTTATTGAATCTTCACTTATGGCTGAGGATCGAACGGCAAAATTTATGGCTGGATCATTTGATCTCATAATCTGAAGCGCATCCGACACTTCCTGCCATGCTTCGGTTTTAAGACCTTCGTTATCAAAAGCAGTGGTCAAGATGACAAATCCTTCTGGAACTTGGAAACTGGCGCGCGTTAATTTTGCAAGTGTAGATGCTTTTCCGCCGGCTAAATTATAGTGTTCAGGTGTTATTTCATTGAACTGTCTTATGTGGTTAGTCATCTTTTTTCCACCTTTCTATCATACAAATCAAGTTGTATCTGAACTCCAAGGGTTCTTGTGATGACATCCTCGAGCGCCTCTTTGTATTTTTGCGTTTTTATCGGATCCCCTTGGTAATCATCATAGAACAAACTGTACGGTACAGAAGTTATTGCTCTAATGAGGATATCAGCTGTCTCAACTGGATGGTCCACATTAAATAGACCTTCTTCACAACCTTGCCTTATGATTGTGGACAAAGGTTCGATATACATTTGAGAAATTATGATATTGTATTTGTAAAATGTGAAATCCGATTTCATCAGCATAACCATATAATGGATGATGTCTCTTCTTGAAGCTTGTGAACTCGATTTGTTGGATATGAACAATTTGAGTTTTTCAATAGCATTCAATGTCATATCTTCAATCACCGGTTTGATGGTTTCAAGTAAATCTTCAGCGAAATATCTTATGCTTTCTGCCAAAACTTCATCTTTAGATTTAAAATAATGATAGAAACCTCCTTTGGATAACCCTGAGGAGACAAGAATATCCTCGACATTAGTCTCATCGAAACCCTTGTTGATAAAGAGCTTCTCAGCGATCTCAACAAGTTCTCTTTTTTTATGCTCCCTGTTCTTAGTCGTTTTTGCCATAAGCGCCTCCATAAACAGACCGACGTCGGTTTGTTTATATTGTATTGCATTTTGTCATTGATGTCAACTTGTGATTTATACAATAAAAAACCACCCCGTTAGGAGTGGTTTCAGACAAATTGTTATTTTACAAATCACGCAAGTGCGACTTGTTCTGAATCGTTCTCGATATCCAATTCGTTTTCACTAGCTGCAACAACAACGGCACAAGAAGCATCACCGATAACATTGACAGAAGTTCTGGCCATATCGAGAATACGGTCGATACCAGCGATAAGCACAAGTCCTTCAAGTGGCAAGCCAACTGATTGAAGCACAAGTGTGAGCATAATGAAACCTGCTCCTGGAACTCCTGCTGTACCTATAGAACCAAGTGTTGCAGTGATGATGATTGTCACCATTTGTCCTATAGAAAGATCGATGCCGTAGACTTGGGCAAGGAAAAGTGCACATACACCTTGATAAAGTGCTGTACCATCCATGTTGATCGTTGCGCCAAGAGGCAGAACAAATGATGCAATTTTTTCAGACACACCGAGGTTGTCTCTTGAGCTACGGATCGTTACAGGGAGTGTACCTGCTGAGCTGGATGTACTAAATGCCGTTACTGCTGCAGGCGCGATCCCTTTGAAGAATCTGATTGGGCTCATCTTGGCAAATATCTTTACAGCACTGGAATACACTAGTACAGCATGAATCACGCAACCTACATAAACCGCAAAGATTACCATACTGAGTGGTTTGAGTACGTCGAGACCATAAGAGGAAACCACTGGAACGATCAATGCAAATACACCGATTGGTGCCAACATCATAACGAAAGCTGTGATTTTGTACATGATTTCAGCAAGGCTGTCAAAGAAACTTATAAAAGGCTTTGAAACATTATCAGGCAATGCTGTTGAGCCGATTCCAAGGAAAAGAGCAAATACAATGACCTGAAGAATATTGCCATCTACAAGACCTTTCAATGGATTCGCGGGAACCATATTGAGTAACGTGTTGATGATGGAAGGTACTTCAGCTGCTTCAGCAGTGGCATCCACAGGAATTGAAAGACCTGCTCCTGGTTGTAGGACTGTAGCGAGCAAAAGTCCAATCGTTACAGCAAATGCTGTAGTGATCAAGTAGTAGGCTAGCGTTTTCCCGCCGATACGACCAAGTGATTTTGGGTCTCCGATACTTGCCGCCCCAACGACTAGTGATGAGAAAACAAGTGGAACGATGATCATTTTGATCAAGTTGAGGAATAATGTACCAAACGGTTTGATATACGTTTGGGCAATATCCGGTGCTCCTTGAAGCAACAAACCTACAATAATACCTAAAACAAGTCCTAATAAAATTTTAGTAGTCAGTTGCATCTTCTTTTTCTTCATTTTAATCCCCCTTTTATATTTGGTTATGTTAATTATAATACAAATAGAACAAAAACTAACAAAAAGTAACAAATTAATTAATTTTTATTAAAAATTCACACAATTTGATTTTTTGCAAAAAAAAGTCGCCTCCAAAGATCGGAAAGCGACATGATGATTTTATAATCCCAATGTAGGATACATCTGATTTTCTAGTGTTCTGAGTACAAAATTAAGGTGTTTCTTTTCTTCATTCATCACGACAGCTATCTCATCAGGCGCGATATTGGGATACAACGATCTTAATTCCTGAACAAGAATTAAAGTGTCTCTTTCAATTTTTTCTGCAACTACAAGAGCATCTTCTTTGACAAATCTTTTTTTCACTGCATCGTTTCTGAAATAACTGAACTTCACCAAAGATTCGAGAAACTCATGAGCTTCATCGTCCACTTCGACTGAAAGATCCCCTTCAAATCGGTTCATCAAAGCAGTGTAAATTTCTTCATGCCGCTCTTCATCTTTTGCCAATTTTTCAAAAACTGCTTTCGCTTTAGGATGTGACACTTGACCTGATAATTCATGATAAAGCTGTGCAACCTTTTTCTCGGATTCTACGAGCAATGACAACAATTCTTTTCCATCATAGGTTTTCATATGTACCCTCCTTTATTCAAGGAGTATATACCCACTAAAAAAAATTGCTAACAACAGGTTTCACAATGTTTATTTCAATTTTAATTTGCGAAGTGCTTCAGCCATCGGTGATTCATAAGTGGCTTCCTTTTTCTGTTCTTCCAGGAACTTCTGAACATCTTTAGCACTTCCTTTGGCACTGGCCTCTTTCCTTCTGTTGTTGAAAGTTTCAAGTTTTTCCCTATGACCACATTTGCAGAAGAATGTTTTGTTTTCGCCTTCTCCTCTGAGTTCCAGCTTCTTATGACAAACCGGACATCTAGCATTTGTAACAATGGCAAGGGATTTGCGATAGCCACATTCTCTATCTTGGCAAACCAACATCTTTCCTTTCTTACCATTGACCTCCAAAAGGAACTTTCCACAATCTGGACATTTTTCTCTTGAAAGATTGTCATGTTTGAATTGTGCAGTACTGCTTTTAATTTCAGAGACTGAAGATTTGGTATAATTTTTGATTTCCTTCATAAAACTCTCTTTTTTTAGATTACCCGATGCTATAAGTTCCAGCTTGGTTTCCCATTCAGCAGTAAGTTCTGGAGTTTTAAGTTCCTTTGGAACGAGTTCCAAAAGTTGCTTGCCTTTGGATGTGATATGAAGGTGTTGGCCTTTTTTCTCTATCAAGAATGAATTGATCAATTTTTCTATGATGTCCGCTCTCGTTGCAACGGTTCCGATGCCACAGCTCATGTTCTTGTTCGGCTTTTCCATCGCTGTCAATAGTGTCCCTTCAGTGTGGTAAGCCGGTGGTTGAGTGGATCCTGTTGTCATTTTGAGACCCGCACATTCCAGTACGTCACCTTTTCCAAGGAGTGGTAAACTCTGATCCTTGAGCTCATCTGAATGGTCATCGTCATCGAAGGAATTATTGTATGCCGCTTTCCATCCAATGTGGATTACCCTCTTACCTTTAGCTTTGAATATCTCACCACCCATTTGGGCTACAATCTTTGTCTGTTCGTATTCAAAAGGTGGAAGCAATACTGCCAAGAATCTCTTCACTACCAGGTCATATATTTTTCTCTCATCCGCAGATAAGCGGTTAAGCATGACGACTTGTTCAGTCGGTATGATGGCGTGGTGATCCGATACTTTGGTATCGTCCACAAAAGATTTGTTGGTTGCAATCGGCGATCTCAGGATTTGACCTGCAAGTGGCCCTAACTCACCTGTTCCACATGCCCTAATCCTATCTTTGAGTGTCGGCACAATATCTCCTGAGATGAATCTCGAGTCCGTTCTTGGGTAGGTCAAAATCTTATGCTCCTCATAGAGCTTTTGCATGGCGTTCAAGGTCTGCTTCGCTGAAAAACCATAACGTTTGTTGGCCTCACGTTGCAGTTCTGTGAGGTCATATAAACCTGGTGAATAAGACTTTTTGTTCTGTTTTTCTATTTCGGTGATTTTGAGTGTCTGACCTTTGAGTGCGTTCATAAGCTTTTCAACGCGTTCTTTGTCAAAGATTCTCGTTGATTGACTTTTGGAATCCGTTAGGGTCATATGGATGCCCTTTGCCATTGCTGTGATTCCATAGAATTCTTGGGATCTGAACTTTTGAATTTCAACTTCACGATCTGCAATCATTGCAAGTGTCGGGGTCTGGACCCTTCCACAAGACAGCTGTGCATTGTATTTCGTGGTAAGTGCTCTTGTAGCGTTCATTCCAACATACCAATCAGCTTCCGATCTTGCTCTTGCCGACATGTATAGGTTTTCATACGCTTTGCCATCCCTTAATTTGCTGAATCCTTCTCGGATGGCCTGATCAGTGACTGATGACACCCAAAGCCTTTTGACCGGTTTTTTCACCTTACTTTTCTCAAGTATCCATCTCGCGACGAGTTCCCCTTCTCTTCCCGCATCTGTAGCAATGATGATTTGGTCGACATCTTTTCTTACCAATAACTGCTTGACTGTATTATATTGCTTTCTAGTGTTCGGAATGATTTCCAGGTTGAGAGGCTCAGGGAGCATCGGTAGATCTTCAAGTTTCCATTTCTGATATTTAGAGTCATATGATTCCGGATCGGCTAGAGTCACCAAATGACCGAGCGCCCAGGTGACAATATATTTTGAGCCTTCAAAATATCCATTTCCATTTTGATTGCATTGTAAAACGCGTGCTATATCTCTACCGACAGACGGTTTTTCAGCTAATACTAAACTTTTACTCATGAAATGCCTCCTTGTGGTTAGTAGTTATATTATAGCATAAAGTGCAGGGAAGTGCAGGGAGGGCAGGGAGTACAGGGAGGGCAGGTAGTACAGGGAGAGCAGGGAGTGCAGGAAAGGCAGGAAAAGATTAAAGTCAAATTATTATTAGATATTCTTGGTCTTTCTCTTCCTGCTCTTCCTGCTCTCCCTGCTTCTTCCCTGCTTTTTCCCCGCACTTTTGGGTAAATATATGTCTATAAAGGAGGCATTTTTATGAAAATTATGATCATCATGATGATAAGTATATTGTTGGTTTCATGTTCCTCTGTCGAAGAACCAGTGGATTCAGCACCGATTCCCGAACCGGTTGTTGAGGAACCTATCGTCGAAGAACCGGAAGAAGAACCAGTGATTACAGAAGAACCCGTTGCCCCAAAATCACCCCTTGAGACACTCTACGAAAACCCATTTTCACCTGTTGGGTACTCCATTGTTGATGCTTTCCCGACACTTTCATTTGATCAACCCCTATACCTCACTCATGACGGCACAAATCCAGACAAAGTCTATGTGGTAGAGAAAACGGGAAAAATCAAAATCATAGACAAAGATTCACCAGCAGATTCAGTAGAGGTTTTTGTCGATCTTAGTGACCGAATCAGTCTGGATGGCAATGAAAAAGGTCTATTAGGACTGGCATTTCACCCGAATTATTCTGAAAACGGCTTCTACTTTGTTTATTACACCAACCAGGCAGGTAGCGTCATTTCAAGATTGACTGAAGGGACACCTGATGATGAGAGCATTTTACTCACATATGAACAACCCTACTCCAACCATAACGGAGGACATATTGCTTTTGGACCAGATGGTTACCTCTACATCGCAAGTGGAGATGGTGGTTCCAGCGGCGATCCAATGAACAATGCACAAAACACTGGCAGTTATCTTGGTAAAATTCTACGGATCGATGTTGACAACACTGTAGGCGATCTTGCTTACGCCATTCCCGATGACAACCCTTTCAATAAAGAAGATAACGAGAACTTGAAGGAAATATATGCCTATGGTCTCAGAAACCCTTGGCGTTTCAGTTTTGATGAGTTGAGAGAGCTCCTTATTGCAGCGGACGTCGGACAAAACAAGATGGAGGAAATCAACCTCATTGAAAATGGTGGCAATTACGGTTGGAACATCATGGAGGGAACACTGGATTACACACAATCAGGTGCAGACAAAACCACATTCAAATCACCGATATGGACCTATGAACATCCAGTCGGCAAATCCATCACAGGTGGCTACACCTATTATGGTTCTGAAAATCCAAGTCTCTATGGAACGTATATTTACGGTGACTTCATCTCCGGAAAAATCTGGGGATTGTGGCTTGACGCCGATCAAACACCTGAAAACCACGAACTCTTAGACACTGAGCTAATGATTTCATCGTTTGGCATCGATGCAGATTCTGAGCTCTACTTGATTGATTATCAAGGAAAAATTTACAAACTTAAAGAGAACTAAAAGAACAGCTAAGAGTCTTCAAAACTCTTAGCTTCAGACTGTAGACAAACGTCCAAATCCATCGTTACTGGATAAAATCCAGTTCAGTTACGACACTATAGGTCGCGCCT